>JAYTAC010000295.1:0-1597 GCA_043737755.1 Spirosoma sp. | reverse complement strand
CGATGAGGTTGTGCAGCAGTTGGCGAAATTGAAACGCAACGACGGTAGCCGGGCAGAGTCCGCCGTAGTCTACGACGGCGTGCTTCTCGCTGATTGTCTCACTGAGTTCGTCTATCACGTCTTCGACAAGCAGGCTGAGTTCAATGGTTTCAAAATTTCGTTCGGCGGTGCCCAGCCGCGAGAACGCCAGCAAATCCTGAATCAGGCTCTGCATCCGTTCGGCGGATTTTTGCATGCGCTGAAACGAGTCTTTGCCGCTGTCAGTCAGGTTGTCAATTTCTTTGTCGAGAATGCGGCTGGCCAACGTCTGTATTTTGCGCAGCGGCTCCTGCAAATCGTGGCTCGACACGTAGGTGAACGATTCAAGCTCTTTGTTTTTCGCGCTCAGTTCCCCGTTTTTTTCTTCTACTATTTTTTTAGCTTCCTTCAGCTCGTGCGTTCGTTTTTCCACGGCTTTTTCCAGTGCCACGTTCTGCTCTTTCTGCTCGTTGATCTCGGTGTTGGTGCCAATCCACATCACAATGGTCCCGCTTTCGTTCCGATGGGCTACTCCCCGGCTCAGGTGCCATTTGTAGTCACCGTCTTTGTTCAGAAAACGGTGTTCCTCCTCGAAGTCATCGCCGGTGTCGATGGAATGCTGCCAGCGTTTTTTGTTTTCCTCCCAGTCGTCGGGATGAATAACCCGCTCCCAACCCCAGCCCCTCAGGTCTTCGTAGGTAAGCCCGGTGTAGTCGAGCCAGAGTTGGCTAAAGTAATTGACGTTGCCGGTCACATCGGCGGTCCACACTTTTTGGGGCATGGCGTCGGCAATGAACTGAAGCTGTTTGGTGGCCCGCCGTTCGGCTTCCCGTGCGTTGGCGGCCACCGTAATGTCTTCGATGGAGAGCAGAATTAGCTTCTCAGACGTGTTTTTATTCACGATCTCGCGGGCATTCAGCAGCATAATCCGCCTGCCAATCGTGGCGAAGGTGTGCGTCAGCTCAAAATCGCTGAAGGTCGATTTCTCGGGCAGAATTCGTTCGAGCAGCGTTCGCAGTTCGGGAATGTTCCACTGCCGGTTGCCGAGTTCATAAATCGAAACGCCTTCCGTTTCGGCTTCGTTAACCTGAAACGTCCGGTAAAAAGCCGCGTTCGCCAACTGAACCCGCAGGTTATTATTGAGCACAATCAACGGTTCGCGGATGTTGGCAATGATGGCTTCGGCATAGTCCCGCCCCGCCGTTACCTGTTCGTTCAGGCCGATCATTTCCTGGTTCACCACCGTCAGCTCTTCGTTGGTGCTTTGCAGTTCTTCTTTGCTGGTTTCCAACTCTTCGTTCAGGCTCTGCAACTCTTCGTTGCCGCTCAGCAGTTCTTCGTTGGCACTTTGCAGTTCCTCGTTCACCACTTCCTGATCTTCGGTGATGCCGCGCATGTCGTCGCGGGTTTGCGCCAGTTCCCGCTCCAACTGCTCGATGCGGTGGTCTTTTTCGTCTTTCTTCGACTTCGTCAACCGCTTTTTACCGTCTGTTGCTGGTTTGGCACCCGCCGAATTAGTCTCGTGAAACAAAATCAGGTAGTGCGGATCAATGGTGTTGGGCAGCGGAATGGCTTCGAT
>JAYTAC010000294.1:0-4191 GCA_043737755.1 Spirosoma sp. | reverse complement strand
AACTGTCGTACTGCCGGACGAGGGCGACTGCGTCGGTTTCGGTTTTCAGGTTGAGAGTGTCGGCGAAAGCAGACAGGCCCCCCCGTTTGTCGGACAGTGCGTCGAGCAATGATTTTTTCGAGAGTTTGACCTTCGCCAATGGCTGATTGGGCTTCAGGATGTAGTAGGCGTGGTTATTCTCGTACGAGTCGTACCGGATATCTACCGAATAGGGCTGCTTGTAGTTGGCCTTCTGCACCGTTTTGGCGATGCGCTTGAGGAGTGTGGTGCTGCCTTCGTAGAGGACCAGAAAATAACCCCCGTCGCCCGTGTCGTCGGACAGTTTCACATCCGGATAATTCTTAAACGCGTACAACTGTCCTTCAGCACCCGTCAGCTCAAAGCGGCTGACCGTTCTCTGGTCAATAATGATCGAGTCGTTGCCCATTTTAGGCCGGAGCAGAATCAGAGCCTGCCGGAAGGCGTCGAACTTAATCGGCACGTCGACGTACCGCTGACCGCTGACCATCGCAATTTGCCCTTTCGACCAACCGGACAAGAAATAGGGCGTTCCCTGCAATCCCTCGTACCGGTTGTCGATGGTGCGGATCATAACGCCCGGATGGGAGCCACCGCCCACCGCGTTTATGATCTGGCTTTTCTCCTGATTGGTCAGGGGTGCCCGCTGCGACGCCGTTGCTACGGTTTGGGCCGGTTTGGAGCGGAGGGGTCGGCTGACCCGGTTCGTATCGATGATCTGCGCCGACAGCAACGCCGGGAGTAACAGCAGCGTAATCAGGACGTAACGTTTCATACCTATATCGATTTTAGTACGTAAATAGACTGTATAAAACTACGGAATCGGCATCGAAACACAGCACCATTCGTCACTATTTGTGACGGGCTGCGTTCGATGCCGATTTGAAGTAATCAGAGATAAATGAGTACCCGTCAGGCCGGGTATTCGTGGGGCAGCGGCACGTCGATCCGGTCCTGCACGGGTAGACCCTGCTTATTCATCTGCTCAATGAACGGGTCGGGGTCGAGTTCTTCGCAGTTCCACACGCCGGGCTTCATCCACACCCCTGTGAGCATAAGCATGGCTCCGATCATGGCCGGAACGCCCGTCGTGTAGCTCACGGCCTGCCCCCGCACTTCGTTGTACGTTTCGGCGTGGTTGCAGTTGTTCCAGATGTAGTACGTCCGGTCGGCTCCGTCCTTTATTCCTTTGATCTGGCAACCGATGCTGGTCTGGCCGGTGTAGTTTTCGCCGAGCGATTCGGGAGCGGGCAGCACGGCTTTCAGGAATTCGAGCGGTATGATGTCCATTCCCTTGAATTTTACCGGGTCGATGCGGGTCATGCCCACGTTTTGCAGCACCTCCAGATGCGTCAGGTAGGCTAAGCCAAACGTCATCCAGAACCGCGCCCGCTTCAGCGTCGGGAAGTTTTTAACCAATGATTCCAGTTCTTCGTGATACAGCACATACGACTCACGGGCACCGATTTCGGGATAATCAATAGGCTTGTGAATGCTCATGGCCGGAATCTCGATCCACCCGCCGTTGTCCCAGTAGCGGCCGGGCTGGGTGATCTCACGGATGTTGATTTCGGGGTTGAAATTAGTGGCGAACGCTTTGCCGTGGTCGCCCGCGTTGCAGTCGATGATGTCTAAGTAATCCATCCGGTCGAAGTGGTGCTTGTTGGCGTAGGCCGTGAACACCTGCGTGGCACCGGGGTCGAAGCCGCAGCCGAGCAGGGCCATCAGTCCGGCTTTCTCGAAGCGCTCCCGGTATGCCCACTGCCAGCTGTACTCAAACTTAGCCACGTCCTTTGGTTCGTAGTTGGCCGTATCCATATAGTGAACACCCGCTTCGAGACAAGCATCCATGATGGATAAATCTTGGTAGGGGAGGGCCACGTTGATAACCAGCACCGGCCCGAATGACCGGATCAGCGCGACCATTTCGGCCACCACGTCGGCATCCACCTGGGCTGTTTGGATCGTCACGCCGTGCATTTCCTGAATCTCGGCTGCAATGCGGTCACATTTTGATTTTGTGCGGCTGGCCAGCATAATCGAGGTGAAAACGGGGCTGTTCATGGCGCATTTGTGCGCCACAACGCTTCCCACTCCGCCTGCTCCAATAATGAGCACGTTTGCCATGTAGTTGGTTTTTTAGTTGGAGCAAAGATAACGTACCGGCAGTATCCTGCTGCGGGTATTCTGATTTCGGGACGTGCGAAGGTTGTCCGGCCGGGTCGACTCATTAGTGCCTTGTGGGGCCAACCAACCCCAATTAACCACCCATCCAGAGTAACAACCGGTCAGCCCGCCCCTCACTTGTGTTTCCTTACGTATATATGTACTTTGGTCACGCGTATACCCGCACATTGGGGGTTCCCGTTTGTTACATCAAGGCTTGTCTACGCGTCTTACGTATGATTTTGAGTGGCCAGCGCAGTTTTTTTGAACTGAACATCCTCGATTACGAACACCTGCCGGATAACCCTTCACCGGCAGATCGAAACTTGCTGTGGGTGGCCGTGCGGTCGGGCTGGCAACATCACCAGTCCACCTCCACGGCAGCCATTCTGCACACCTACGAGGTCGACGCACTGCTGGTCTGGCTTCGTAATCTTCATGCCAACGGTCGGCCGCAGAGCCGGTTGCTGTTCAGCGAACCGTGTTTAAGTTTCGAGTGCATCTCGGCCGATGCCGATGAGTTTTTATTGCAGATAAAACTGGCCTTTGAGGTTGCTCCCGACTGGCACACTGACCCGAGTTCTCCGTTTTGGCTGCCGGTGATCGTCCCCAAACGGAAGCTGGCGGACTCAATTAGTCAGTTGGCGGACCAGTTCCTCAGTTTTCCGGTACGTCATTGAGGTTACCGCTTGGTAACACCAACGTCGTCACTCATATTTGTCCCCAGACTACATTTTCGGTATAGTTAGTTCCACAATCCGGTAATACCCGGCACTCACTGCCAATGCACGCCTAACAAACTCAAAACTAACAATCAACATGATAAAAGTCGTCAAGCGCAGAAATCGCCAGTTGACCATGGAACGCATTCTGCGGGCCATGGGCGACGTAATGGCTGAACGAGGCACCGAGAAGGCGGGAATCAACGCCGTGGCTGAGCGGGCCGGGGTCAACAAAGTGCTCATCTACCGCTACTTCGGTGGTTGGAACGGGCTGCTGGAGGCCTACGTCCAGCGCGGGTTTTTCCTGTCTATGTTCAACGAGAAGTTCCTCGAATCCGTACCCGACTCGCTGCCCGCCGAAAACCGGAGCAAAGTATGGTCGGAATACACCATCCAGTTTATGCAGGAGTTTCGCGCCCGCAAGCCTTCCCAGGAGTTGATTCGCTGGGAGATGAGCCACGGCGAAACCGAACTTGCCCGCCGGTTGGCCGAGTTTCGCGACCAGTCCTACAAAAATCTGGTGGATAAGCTGGCTCCCTACTCCGATTTTGACCCGATTGCCATCACCAGCCTGATGATTGCGGCCGTTACGCACATGGTACTCATCAGCAGTCAGCGCGACAAGATCGTGGACATCGACCTCCGCTCCGACGCAGGCTGGGAACGGCTCGAAACGGCCATCCGTCGCATCTATTCCGGTCTCAACATCGCCCTCGAACGGGAAAACGCTAAGAAACTGGAGTTGAAATAATGATGAATCGGCCCGCCGAAGCGGATGAATGATTTTTCCTGAGTGGATTTATCATTCATCATTCCCTTCACCTGTTCATCAACGCTTCAATTTCGTCGGGGTCGAGGGGAATGTTTGCCATCAGGTCAACATTCCCCGACTCGGTAATCAGTACATTATTCTCCAACCGGATGCCGAGTTTTTCAGTACGTATATAGATGCCCGGTTCGACGGTAAACACCATCCCCGGCTCCATCCTTCGGTATTTGTTGCCCACGTCGTGCACGTCGAGGCCCAGAAAGTGCGACGTGCCGTGCATGAAATACTGCTTGTACAAGGGCGCGTCCGGGTCCTGACCGGCTACGTCGGTGCGGTCGAGCAAGCCAAGACCAATCAGCTCCGATTCCATCACCCTGCCCACTTCGCGGTGGTAGTCGTCCCACAGGTTGCCGGGGCGGAGCATCTGTTTGGCCTCGTTCATCACCCGCAGCACCGCGTCGTATACTGCTCGCTGCCGGTCTGTGAATCGCCCGCTGACCGGCACCGAGCGGGTCA
>JAYTAC010000293.1:0-10153 GCA_043737755.1 Spirosoma sp. | reverse complement strand
CCGCGTTCCGCATCCGGTCGAGGTCGGTGCGGACGTCGAAGGGCGTGATGGTGACGAGCGTTTTGAGTTTATCGTAATTGAAAAACAACTCGCCCACGTCGAAACAGTCCGACACGGTGCGTTGATCGTTGACGGTGCCGCCGAGGTCAGGTTTGAGCGACAGGTTGAGGAAGGCCGACCGCACCAAATCCATCCGCGCAAACGGGCTGGGGATGGACGTCGGCTGCTTCACGGTCTGACCGCCCTGCGGATCGCGGATCGCGGCAATCTGATCCGTACCAAGCGGTTTGCTGACGTACCAGTGCAGACCGGGGGTGGGGTTGTGTAAGCTGAGTGTTGTGGGCATGTGTTCAGTTTGTGGTTTGTGGTTTGTGGTTTGTAGTTGGCTGACGCATAGGGATTACGCCGGTCCGCCAACTACAAACCACAAACTACAAACTCAATTAACTCAATAATCCAGCACTTTTGGCAACCGTTCGCGGACGAATCGGTCGGTGCCTTCATTGAAAAGTTGTACGAATTTATCGGCTTCGCCCACGTAGGCTTTGCCCTCGGCGGTTTTGTTGAGCGTCTGGTCGAAGTCGTCCACGATGTCGAGCTTCACGTCCGATTCACCCCCGAAAATACCACGCTTCTTCGGCTCGAAGCCCCGCACCGTCTGCCCCAGATTACCCGCATCGAGCAGGAACGGCACAAACGAGCGTTTGTTAGCGCCCATCTCCGACAGCCACTGCCGGAAGCCCGCGTCGAAGTTTTTAACGCTGTTAAAAAACTGCGAATTCATAAATCCCGTCGAGAGTTGCGGGTTCGCTTTGGACCATTGTACCGTGCCAGCCGCCGTGCGCAGCCGCTGACTCAGATACGTGCTGAACAGAGCCATTTTGGACAGCGGCAGGCTGATAAGCTGTTTGGTAGCCCCGGCGAGGTTACCCAATTGCAAGGCCATACCGTCCTGCTCAATACCAAATTCTTTGTAAACCGGGTTCGTCGGGCGACCATTGCTGACGGCAAGGCTGGCATCAGGAATATTCATAAAGTCCACGATGGCTAATGCCGATGCCATTTCCACAAAGTGGGCTTCGTTTTTCTGCCCGCCCGCGCCGGGGTCGTACACGTACGCTTTGGTCTGATCGTCGCCAATGTAATAGAGCGCGTTGACCGCCGGGTTGACGCCTTTCTGATAGTAATCGAGCGCGGCTTTGGTTTTGGCAATAAACGACGCCGGGTCGATCAGTTTATTGTCGCTGGTAGTCAGGCTGAAATACGGCATCACCGTCACGGCTCCGATTTTGGCGTCGCGCAAAAATGCCGGATTCGGAATTTGGCCGATGGCCTGTGCGCCCCGGATATTCTTGAGCAGGATAGGAAAACCAGCCGCGCCTGTGCCGCCGAAGATCGAACTGACGACAAAAATCCGGTCGTTGGCCCCGAAGTTCTCGGCAAACGCCTGAAACACGTCGGAGTAGCGAAACTGGTTCAGGACCGTACTGCCGATGTTGGGATTGCCCACGAAACCGATGTCCATTTTGGTCTCCAGATTCTCATCCGAAAACAGCAGACTGGCCATCGCTTTGGCGGGTGCGTCAAGCCCTTCGTAGTTGATATAATCTTTGAACTTCTCCTGCTGAACGCCCTGCAACTCAAACACGTATGTATCGGCGATGGTCGCGTTACCGCCGATGGCCCGGTTGAGCGTCTTGATTTCGGTGCCGAAAAATCCCTCGGTCGGCTTGGTTTGCAGGCCCGCCCGAATGTTTCCGTACTCGCGCAGCAGGTCTTTAGTGCGCAGCAAGTCGTCGTTGGTGGCGTGGGGATCGAGCACGATGGGTATTACCTCATCGGTATTGTTCAGTTTAACGCCCGACGCCAATAAAAACGTGAGGGCTTTGAGCACCCGAGAACCGGTTCCGCCGATGGCGAAGACAAATAGTTTTGGCATAATGTGTTGGGTTATGTCACAAACAGCATCTTGCTGTTTTAGCCGAAGGCTGATAATGCAGCAACTAATTAACCGCTACGCAATTCAAACAGCAGGATGCTGTTTGCGACGATCCTACTTCGACGGCCAAAGCATGGGCCGGTGTTTAGCGTTTTTGCTGAAATTCTTCATTACCATCGAGATCACAAAGAAGATCAGGGCCGTCAGCAGGGCCATCGAAAAGGCGTAGCTCAGAAACACGCTCACGCCCTGATCGAACAGAAAGCCTTGGTTGGTGTCGGCTTCGTCGCGCGGAATGTCCTGCCCGGCTTTTTGGTAGCAGGTAACGAGCGTAATGACGAACAGCAGCAACGCACTCACGCCCAGCATCGTCAGCCAGCTACCAAACCCACTGAAACTGACCCGGTTAAAGGGCCAGATGTAAAACGCAACCGCGACCAAAAAGGCAATTCCCACCGCCGACCAGGTCAGGGGAGACAGCAGTTCTTCTTGATACAAATCTTCCAGCAACGCACTGTTAACGAACAGGTTGTAAAAATTATAAAGTGATTCTTCCATGTGTAAAGAGCGAAAGAATGAATCGGTACGCCGAAGCGGAGTGAAAGAGTGAAAAACGGATCGGCCGGACGGCTTTCGCTCTTTCGCTCCGCTTCGGCGTACCGATTCATTCTTTCACATTTATTGTTAGCGTGAAATACTCGGTTTGGTTGTTGGGATTATAGGCCCGTTCGACGCCCTGCAACAGGTTTTGTAACCCGAAGGTCGAACCGGCATTGACCGGAATGTCGTTGGTGGTGCTGGTATTGTCGATCCAGCGGGGCGGAAACTGCCGACGCAGCCGAATGGTAGCCGTGCGGTCGCCACGGGCGGGTTTGTCGGTCGTCAACAGCAGTTTGTGGGTCGTGCCATTAGTGCCCGCGTAGACCTGAACCGACGAAACCCGGAAACTGTCCTTTCCCTCGGCTACATACTGACTTTTATCGGTCAGCAGCGACGCGGGCAACCGCAGTGTCGACAGATCGACCGCCACGGGAATAGTCAGGCTTTTGTCGGAAACGTCGGGCTGCACGTCGGTGAGGGCGTGAACGGCTTTCGTGCGGGCACGGACCTCTTCATTGGCCCGTTTGAAGCGGCCTTTGCGCGATGGATCGTTGACCAAAATGCTGTAGAATGGCGTAACTGTCCTCTTATCCCGTCCGAAAAACCACGAATCTTCGTAGCCCGGCAGTTGATCGAACCGGCGGATGGTCTGGTAAGCCGGGTCGGTGTAAAGCCGCTGCATGGCCGCGTTGGTCCCGATCAGGCACAGGTAATACGGTCGGTCACCCGTGTATTTTTGTTTGACGTTATTCCAGCTATAGTACGTACCGGCAAAATCGGCGGTCATTTTCAGCACCAGCATCGAGTGCGTTTGAGCGTAGGGGTTGAACACCGTCGTAAGCAGCGAACTGGCTGCGTCGAGGGTTTTCTGCGCACTCATGCCTTTCAGCGTCGGGTCAGAATAAATCAGATCCGACGCCAACACGCTCAGATCATCGCCCGACGTTTTGGACAGAATCTCCCGAAAAATGCCTTCAAAGTCCGTGCTGGTCGTTTTTCCCTTTGTTTTGGCGACGGTAAAAATGCTTCCCTGCTTGAAAAACTGCGACAGCGACAGGCCCAGATCGTTTACTTCGGTGTTGACCACGAACGTTTTGCCCCGGCCCGGATTCACCCCGTCGAACTCCGTGAGCACGTCGTTCAGTGCCCGTTTGAAGGTGCCGTTGCCGCCGGGCGCGTCGTAGGGAAACATGCTGGCAGAGGCTTCGAGATACAGTTTGAGCCGCAGCGGTTCGGTCGGTGCCACCGTGCGGGACAGGGCAATCGCGGGGGCTTTGCCGTCCTTCGCCAACTTCCGGTAATCGATATTGCGTTTGATATAATTCGTTAAAGCCGACTCATCAACAGTTCCGCTGTTGGTCAGCAGTTTAGCCGTTTTTTTGTCGTCGGCGAGGTCTTTTTTCTCTTTGGTGATGAACGACCGGATCGCGTCGGCTTCGGTTGCATCGAGGGTGTTGTCATTGGTGAGGGCGTCGCTGATTTGGCTGTCCAATTCGTCGGTGGGACCGGAGCAGCCGGTTAGCCAAATCGCTAAACTAAACAACAGTAACGCGGGAAGACGGGGGTGAATCATGTGTGACGCTTGTTATTCTGAGGGGTTCAGCAGGGATTGGCAGGGTAAGCGGCAAAACTACCAAACTGCCCACGTATTAACTGCCACTGAACAGCGACGGGTTAAAGTTTCTTAAATTTCTACCTAACGTAACGAAGCGAGTGCCCGTTTTATGTCGGTCGGTACGGAAGAAGGGCGAACGGGCGTTTACCTTTGTAGCCTGATCTGCTCTCCATGACGTTCCGCCATTTTATACTTGCTTTTCTGTTATCGCTGCCCATTCTGCTCCAAAACTGCGCTCAGGTTGCCCAGCCGCCGGGCGGCAAAAAAGACACCATCGCCCCGAAATTAGTCGTCAGCGTCCCCAAAATCCGCCAGTTGAATTATGCGGGGCAGTCCGTTACGCTGACATTCGATGAGTACGTGAGCAGCGAAAACCTCCAGCAAAAGGTGACCATCACGCCCCAGGACAGCAACACGTTCATCGTCAAATCGCTGCCGACGGGCGTTCGGCTGAACTTCGACAAGCCGCTCCAACCCAACACGACCTACACCATCGACTTTGCCGACGGCATCAAGGACATCACCGAACGCAACATCGCCAAAGATTCCAAAGTGGTGTTCAGCACCGGCCCCATGCTCGACTCGCTCTACCTGACCGGCACCATCGTGGACGACGAAAGCCGGGTGCCGCTACTAGGCTTTGTGGTGGGTCTGTTTGCCGCTACCGACACGCTGCCCATTAACCGCAAACGGCCGCAGTACTTCGCCCGAACGGACAGCAACGGCAACTACCGCATCGAAAACGTAAAAGCCGGGCCATTTCGGGTATACGGGTTCGACGACACAGACCTGAACCTGGTGAACAACACGCCGGGCGAGCGCGTGGCCTTCCGCGACAGCGTCCTGAAACTGACCCGCAACTTCACCGACCAGAATTTGGTGGCCTTTCGGGGTTATGGCAAGCCGCGCATCACCCGGCGCGAACGTACCGACGAAACGCTGGGGCTGGAACTCAGCAGCGGTGTTTTGAATTACCGGCTGCGCTTCACTAAACCTGGCGACACGCTTGTATCCTTCTTAGAATCGCCCAAAATGATCCGGCTGTATCGCCCCGCCAACCGGGCTGCGGGCGACACGATCAACGTGACGATTGCGGCTGAGGATTCCGTTGGGACGGTTACCGAGTTGAAGGAGCGTATTTATTTCTCGCCCCTGAAGACGAGGGCCAAAAACCGAACGCCCCTATTGGTACAGATTACGCCCGCCCCCGGCGAACCCATCGACAATAACTTGGAATTCACGCTGGCCTTCAACAAGCCCATTCTACGTTACAGCACCAATCTGATCAACATCGGCCCCGACAGCACAAAACCGTTTCAACTAACGCCCGCCGAACTGACGTGGAGCAACAACTTCTCGCGTTTAGTCATTAAACGACCCACAACACGATCCCGGTCCGGCGGTGCGATACCCGACAGTGTGCTGTTCCGGTTGCAGAAAGGCGCGTTCATCAGCGTTCAGGGCGATACGCTGGCGCGATACCTGACTAAATACACCATCGCCGACGAGGATTCTTACGGCCTGATTGCCGGGCGCGTCAGTCGCCCCGATGCTAAATTTATCGTGGAGTTGCTCGACAAGGACTACAAAGTGGTTCGAACCGCCTACGGAACGCCGAACTACAGTTTCGGGCGGCTGAGGCCGGGGCAGTACCGCGTCCGGCTCATTCTCGATGCCAACGGTAACCGACGGCGCGACATCGGCAACGTGCAAAAGGGTCTCCAGCCCGAAACAATCATTTACCACCCCGGCGCGGAGGAAGGGGGCCTGATTCCGCTCAAACAGAACTTTGAGCTGACCGATATTGACTTTTAAGCGTCAATAAGCCGTTTCATCTCTTGCAGCGAGGACGCAATCTCGTCGGCGACTTCCCGGCGAACGGCGCGGTCGAGTTGCCAGAACGTTGCCTGATCGTCTTTCGAGAGACTATCGTAATACCGGAACCACTCGGCTTCAATTTTAATCTGTTCAAGTCGGTCTTGGGCAGCACCGATGCGTTTGTAATGCGATTTGAAATCGAATGTTATCATAGCTATAATCCGTTCAGAATCTTCTTTACTGTTTGAGTCATTCGCTCAATGTCATTCAACAAATCCGAATACCGGTCTATTTCGTCCGGGTAGGCTCTTGAGTCGTTTTCAGCTAAACGGATCAGGCGGTACAATTGCTCACGTTGTTCCTGCAATGTTTTCAAATACGGTTCGTAGCGCTCTTTCAAGGTAATGCCGGTGAGTGGGTTAGTTTATCGCCAAATAACGGCAAAATACGAATGCGGTCACCGGGGTACGGGTTCGCGTTGATAGGCCGTCATACCGCCCATAACCTGTTGCATAATTTTTACTTTGCCCCACCGGGGAACCGTCCGCAGCGAATACACTAAGAACTTGGTCAGCAAGCCGGGCAGCACGGTCGACTGCCGCCCCAACGCCCGCAGAATTGGAATACCTATTTGAGCGGGCGTTAGGGCCATGTTCATTTTCATATTGGCCCGCTGCTCAAATCCAGTTTTGACCGGTCCGGGAGCCGCAGACAGAACATCAACGCCGTCCGGTTTCAGTTCCACCGCAAGTACTTCGGCTAAGGATTGTACGTAGGCTTTGGTAGCCGCGTAATTAGCCGAGAAGGGAACTCCCTGGAACGCTACCAACGAACTCAGCAGGATGATGCCTCCCCGTTTATTGCGGGCAAATCGCTTACTATAGTGGTGCGTCAGGGTCAGCACAGCCTCGCAGTTTACCCGCAGCATACGTATCTCTTCTGCCACGTCCGACTGGGTGAACCACCCCGATGTACCATATCCTGCCGAAGCGATCAGCAGCCCGACATCGAGGTCGGCGGTTTGGTCGATCACCTGCTGAACGCCGACCAGATCGGAGACGTCAGCGGCAACGACCCGGACATTTACGCCGTTGGCAGTGGTTAACGATTGCGCTACTTTTTCGAGTTCGTCCACTCGTCGGGCATTGATAACCAAATTTAATCCGGCTTCGGCTAATCGCTGGGCCAGTTCGAGACCAATGCCCGATGAAGCCCCCGTAACAACCGCCCACAGGCCGTACTTTTGCCGCAACCGGCTTTTTTCTGATGTATTGAACAGCATATTATGTGGCTATTTGAGTGAGTTAGTTAAATCTTGACCAGGTTTCGCTCCGACCGAAGAGGGATACGCCGACACACCCGCGTATGCTGAGTGTGTTGGCCCCTTTGAGTGTCATTTTGCAGGCGTACGTTTTGCCTTCTCTGGGGTCGTAAATAGTGCCGTCCTGCCAGACGCCGTCACCGTCGTACCTGAAGTTGTTGAGCATCACTAATCCCACCACCTCCCGGTTTCGCAAAGCCAGATCAGGATTTTTCTCGTCCCTCGAAGGCCCGCCCGTACCCCACGTGATCTTAGCGTAATACGTGTTGGCCCGTCGGTAAATGAGCACCCGGCTATCTTTTTTGGGCGACAGCCATTCACCAAGAATTGCGTCCGACTTGTCCTAGGCAAAGACAGTCAGGACTGAACTACCCAGTATCATCATTAAGAAAAATAATCGCTTCATTGATCGTTATTTTTAGTTTGAACAATGTTCATAAAAGGGACAAAAAAAGTCAAAGCTTTTCCATAATCTTCAGAAACTCGTCGTATGCCTGATCGACGATGGCAGCCGGATTTTTCAGATTTACGCCTTTGGCCCGATGACCGATGTCGAGACTGCATAGACCGTGTACAAGGCTCCAGATCATGAATGTCAGTGGTTCCAGTTCGTGCCCGCTGAAATGCCCGGCTTTCATGCACTGGTCAACGGTCGTTTTCAGAGCATCGAACGTGGCTTTTCCTTCGTTCCATTCTTCAGCGTTCATAGCGCTCAAAAACGCCATTGGCGCCCTGACAGTTAGCATCAGGTCGTACATATCGGGGTTCTGTAGCGCGTATCTGATGTACACCCGGCCCATTGCTTTCAGCCTTTCCATCGGATCAGTGACGCTCGACAAAACGCTGAACTGACCGCTCAGTTCCACAAAGCCCTGCGTGTGCAAGGCGTGTAGTATAGCGTCCTTATTTTTGAAATAGACGTAAACCGTACCCACGCTGTAGTTGATCGCATTGGCAATGCTGCGGATCGTCGTTTGCTCGATGCCTTTCTCGACAAAAAGCTTCTGAGCACCCTGAAGAATAAGCTCCCGCAGATCTTCCTTTTCCTTCGCTTTCCGTTCGATTATACCCATCTGTCAGGATTCTGATGCAAACATAATGAACAATGTTCAAAAAAAAATAGCTGCCTATTTTTTCTTTTAAACACTGTGGGGTCAATGGTCGCACACATGCACCGGAGAATGTACCACAGGACCTCATTTGTTGTGTGGTCAGGTTACGCAGGTGGTCAAATCGTTCGGCAAACAGCCATTCCCTATTCCTGATAATTCATTCAATGACCCATACCTTTGTAGCTAACCGCTTCGGCGACAAAACTGACCAGCCCTGTGTACGTTGAACCAAAGAAAAGACTCGGTCAGCATTTTCTCAAAGACCTCGGCATCGCGCAACGCATCGCCGAACTGCTCACCGGACACGGCGACTATAAACAGGTGCTTGAAATCGGGCCGGGAACGGGCGTTCTGACCCAGTTTCTGCTCAAAAACACTACGTTCGAGACCTACGTGATTGAGATTGACCGAGAATCAGTCGATTACCTGAAACTCAATGTTCCCGCATTGAACGGACGCATCTTGGCCGCTGACTTCCTAAACATCCGCCCCGACCTGCTGCCGACAAAACAGCCCGGCAGCACCGGTTCTTTCGCCGTGATCGGCAATTTTCCCTACAACATTTCGAGCCAGATTCTCTTTAAAGTGCTGGACATGCGCGACCGGGTGCCCGAAGTCGTTGGGATGTTTCAGCGCGAAGTGGCCCAGCGAATCGCGTCGGGGCCGGGCAGCAAAGAGTACGGTATCCTGAGCGTGTTTATGCAGGCGTGGTACGACGTCAAATACGAATTCACCGTTGAGCCGGGCGTGTTTTTGCCCCCGCCCAAAGTCCATTCGGGCGTCCTCTCGTGCCGACGCAACGGCAAAACCGACCTCGGCTGCGACGAGCGGAAGTTCACCCAGATCGTCAAACACGGCTTCGGCCAACGCCGGAAAACGCTGCGCAACGCCCTCAAACCGCTCAATCCGCCCGAAGCCGCCCTCGACAGCCCGTTTATGGACAAACGCGCCGAACAACTGAGCGTGGCGGAGTTTGTGGCACTAACGTTATTAATGATGAATGATGAATGATGAACGATTGGCTCAGAGTGTTTCATTCATCGTTTATCATTCATCATTTATCATTCTGATCTGTGACCTTCGAACTTACCAAAGACTACCTCGAACGCCTACAGTCGGCCATCGGCGCGGGTGACGACGCGCTGCTGCGGGCCGGGATGGAGGAACTGTTCCCGGCCGATATTTCGGGAATTCTCTACGAACTCGACCCCGAACCGGCCCGCTACCTGCTCAACCTGCTCGACAAATCCGTCGGGGCCGAAATCCTCGCCAACCTCGACCCCACCGACCGGCCGCGTCTGCTCAAAGCCTTTACGTCGGCCGAACTCGCCCCGTTCATCAACCTGATGGACTCCGACGACGCGGTGGACCTGCTCAACGAACAGCCCATTCAGGTACGCGAAGAGGTGATCGCCCTGCTCGAAGACCGCGAACAGGCCCGCTTCATTCTGGACCTGCTCCACTACGAAGATGGCGTGGCGGGGAGTCTGATGCAGAAGGAGTTGATCAAAATCAACGTCAACCTGACCGTCAACGCCTGCATCGAAGAAATCCGGCAGCAGGCCGAAAACGTCGAGAACGTTTACGCCGTTTATGTTGTGGACGACGCGGGGAAACTGCTCGGTTTGGTTTCGCTGAAGCGAATTGTGCTGGCCCAGAAGTGGGTCAAGATTGCCGATATCTACACCGATGACGTCGTATTCGTAGAGACCTACCGGGCGGTGGAGGAAGTGGCCGAGATCATGCAG
>JAYTAC010000292.1:0-4199 GCA_043737755.1 Spirosoma sp. | reverse complement strand
ACAGCCGCACATTGTATCCCGTGCCGCCCGCCCGCAGGCTTACGCCGTTGTTGAGCGTCCGACCCGTATTGTAATAATTGCGAACGTTGTTGGGCTGGGGCGTATAAGCTGCCGTCTGAAACGAATACGGATTGCCGGGATACCAGGAATACCACGGGATGTGCTCACCGCCGTCCATGCGCGGCCCCCACGAAGCGTCGTCCGAATAGTCATGGTAGCGTTTGCCATTCAGAGCCTGCCACTCCACCGGGTTGCCGGCCGCCCACGTAAACGTGCGAAACGCCGACGAGCCACCGCCCCCGTACTCATTCTGGTATTTCGGGATCACGTTGACCCGGTCGAAGGTCGTCGTGCTGTTGATGTCCACGCCAATTCCTTTGCGGGTCAGCCCTTTTTTGGTCGTAATCACGATCACCCCGGCGTCTCCGCGCTGTCCGTACAGTGCCGTTGCGTTGGGACCTTTCAGTACCGAAATGTTCTCGATGTCGTCGGGGTTGATGTCCAGCGACGGTGGCGTGTCGGCATCGCCCGTCATGGGCGTACCGTCAACGACGTAGAGCGGGTTTTTATCAACCAACGAAGCGGCACCCCGAATCCTGACCACCGCCCCCGACCCTAATTTGGAACCCGCCTGACTCAGCACCTGCAAACCGGCAATCTTGCCCGCCAGCGCGTTACCGGCGTCGGCCTGCCGAACTACCTGCAACTGCTCCTGATTGATTTGCTGGGTGGCAAACGAAACCGATTTGGCGTCCCGTTTGATGCCCAGTGCCGTCACGACGACCTCCTGCAACTGGGCCGCGTCGGTCACCAGACTCACATTGACCGCTGTCCGGTTGCCGACGGCAATTTCCTGCGTGGTGAAGCCAATGAAGCTGAACACCAACGTGGCACCAGCCGGTACGTTGAGTTGGTAGGTGCCGTCGGCCCCGGAACTGGTGCCGCGCGTTGTTCCTTTTATGGCGATGTTGACGCCGGGTAGAGTCGACGCGTCTTCCGTCGACGTAACCGTTCCCGTGATGGCCACATCCTGAGCCAACACCGGTAAACTGAACAGGAGCAGTAGAAACTGCGCCATTAGAAATTTTTTCATGCGGAAAAGGTATTGGTGATTGTTCAACTAATTAATGGACCTACTATCAAAATTGTGCAAAATTTTCTGCTCCACAAAATTTTGTTGTTGATATAATCTACAGAGTAGATATAATTTTATTTACGGGAACGCAGACGAATATGAACGCCCGCCATCAATTAGCTGATAATCAATTTTCTGACTGTATTTGCACGGGGTTTTTGACTACGTTCACCTACACTCTTTGTCATGGCATCACGAGAGAATCCCCGTCGTGCGTACTGTACATATAATGTCGAACGCGTACTGCCCAGAAACCGCAAATTAGATTAGTTATATTTACGCAGGTATTTATCCGTCGTCTTTACGTAATTATTACTCAATTAGTACAGCTCTGTATCGGGCCTGTCGGTGTGTATGCACGGAATCGTGTTTAGCACAAAAAGCCCGGCGAGTGATTCTGCCGGGCTTTTCAAGTTAACGAAGTTGGTTTCGCTCAATCTGCTTCCACTGCCACCAGCTCGGGCTTTTGTGCGCCCGTCAACTCGGCTAATAAATCGGCCACGTTCACGGTGGCGAAGCTGCTGGCGTAATCGGCCATGGCGTAGGGAATGATGAGTTCATTGCCGCTGATGATTCCCCCGCAGCTATATACCACGTTGGGAACGTAGCCTTCGCGTTCGTTTTCGTCGGGGCTGAGGATTGGCTCCGTCGTGCGGCCGATTACTTTGCTGGGGTCGTTGATGTCGAGCAGAAACGCGCCGATGGCGTATTTGCGCATGGGACCCACGCCGTGGCTGAGCACCAACCAGCCCGCTTCGGTTTCGATGGGCGACCCGCAGTTGCCAAGCTGCACGTATTCCCAGTGATAAGTCGGTTTCAGAATCAGTTCTTTAGTCTGCCAGAAGTACAGATCGTCGGAGTACATCAGGTAGATATTCTCGCCGTCCTGCCGCGAAATCATGGCGTATTTTCCGTTGATCTTGCGCGGAAACATCGCCATGCCTTTGTTCGACACTTCAGCTCCGTTGAGGGTGCTGACGCTAAAGTGGGTAAAGTCCTTGGTTTCGAGTAATTGCGGAAATGTTACTTTACCGTTGTAAGCTGTGTAGGTGGCGTAATAGGTTACCTCGCCGTCATCGTCCGTGAACTGCACAAAGCGGGCGTCTTCGATGCCGTTGGTTTCGTTGGGCGACGACGGGAAAATGCACCGCTCGTCCAAGCTCTGGTCATCGTCGAAGTTGATTTCGTAGTTCGCTTTGGCGAGAGCCACCAGACCGCTGGCAATGGTTTCATACTCAGCATTGTAGCGATATTGCGCCGAGACGCGCTTAATCTGGGCTTCGAGTTCGGGCAGGCTGAACTCGTCGCCTAAGCCCGCCATCATTTTCTCCTGAATGCTGTTTTCCAGCCGCAGTTCATATAGTTTTCGCTCGAACTGCACCCGGTTGAACTGGTGATTCTGCACAATCTCGGGCGCCGTCACGTAGCGCGACGGTTTACGGAGCACAATTTTACCTTCTTCATCGATGTAGCCCATCCGAAACGAGATGGACGAAACATGGCCTTCGCCGGTTGCCCGTAGGCTGAGAATGAACCGTTTGTAGCCCGGCGGCACGTTAGTTTGGTCGGGGTGCCAAATCATGGACGGGTTGAAGAGCGCGGCCGATTCGAGGGAGTATTCCATCGTGAAATACGCACCCAGCAGCAGTTTACGCTCGGTCGTCAGCGGCTCATCCGTCAGCAGGTGGGTTTTGATCTGCTCGAACCGCTGCAACAAAAACCGTTCGAGTTTGTGGTGACGACCGCCAAACTCGCGGATCACCTCTTCGAGCTTACGGTCGGCTTCCTCGTCGGACATGGAGCCGACGCGGGCGATAATCTTCAGGGTACGGGTGGTGCTGCCAAACTCAAACGGGCGAAACAGCACTCGGGTGGGGTCGGGCCGGAGGACAATACCAGTCCGGGTTGCTTTTATAGTCATTAGCTTCAGATACGGCATTTTTCGTGCCACAAAGTAGAACGAAGCGAAGACCAAAAGCAAGGTAAAAAATTAGTCAAAAGACTATCCCACCATCGAACTGATCGCTACATTAACTGATTTGGTTTCGGCCCGCTGCTTCTGAGTATTGTAGAGTTCGGCCAGCGCGATCAGATACGACAGGGTCGATTCGGCACCCTGGTTCTGATTGACGCGGTCGACGTGCAGCCCGTCGCGGCAGCCGCCCGTCTGCTGGTCGTAGAGCGGCAGACCGAGGTCATTTAACCCCGTGAACCACTTGAATATCCGAATCGCCGTGCGGTGCCATTCCACATCGCCCGTCACGTCCAATGCAGCTAAGCAGGCCGAAATCGTGCTTTGGGCTTCCAGCGGCTGCTGATCGAAATAAGCACGGACCTGCCCTTTGCGGTAAAATCCATTGGAACCGATGGGCTGAAAATGACCCCGCTCAGCCGTCTGTAGTTTTACTAACCACCGCAGCGACGTCAGGCCGATCTGCACCAACCGCTCGTCGCCCGACCGAATCAGCACGTGCACCATCACGGCATTATCGTACGACAGTGTGTCCTCGAACCAGGGCCAGTCTTCGGTGGCCGTTTCGGTGTATCGGAACATGAGTTTGTCGAGCAGTTGCCGCTGAATGGTCTTGGCCAATCGGTCGTCGTTGAATTTCTTTTGGTATTCGTAGATGCCCAGCAACGCAAACGCCCACGACCGGGGCGACGCCATGTGAACAACGTTGGGCAGCACCTTTTCGAGCAGGCTCATGGCCCACGTCACGGTGTTTCGGTCGCCGGCCCGACCAATGCAGGTGCCCAGCGACCAAATCGTGCGGCCGGTGCTGTCGTCGGACCCGAACTCCTCGAGCCAACGCCGGTCATAACTCATAAAATTGCGAAACCGTCGGTGTTCTTCGGTGTAGGCGTGGTTGATGAAGGCGCAGTAGTTGTCGGCAGCCTGGGCCAATTTACGGTCGCCCAAACCGGTTTCCTGAAGCGTCAGGGCCAGAATCAAGGCACGGGCATTGTCGTCGGCGCAGTAGCCTTCCTCGTAGAAAGGCAGGTGATGCCGGGCGTGCTGCACGATACCCGTCGAGTCGGTCAGGCGGTAGAGGTGGTCGAGCCG
>JAYTAC010000291.1:0-1611 GCA_043737755.1 Spirosoma sp. | reverse complement strand
AGCCTACTCCTGAAGTAAAGAAGGAAAAACGGGTTTCTAACCTAAAACAGGGCAATCGTGGTCCCAACGCTGAACGGGGTCGCTCGTGCGACGGTAGGCTGATACAGGTCACAACTGTGCTGATCACCGAGCCAACTATCAGCCCACCGCTGCCGCGTTGGGGAACCCAATCACAGCACCTGCTCCAGCATTTGAATATATCCCTCGATACCGTCCCCAATCTCGCGCACGTAGATGAACTCGTCGGCCGAGTGCGACCGCCCCGAATGGCCGGGACCACATTTGAGCGACGGGCAATTGAGCAACGCCTGATCCGACGTCGTGGGTGATCCGTAGGTGTGCCGACCCAGCGCAAGACCCGCCTGCACAATGGGATGATCGGCGGGGATACTCGATGATTTCAGCCGTACCGAGCGGGGTTTCACGTTGGCCCGGATGTTGGCCCGGATCGTTTCGATGACCTCTTCCAGCGTGTATTGCTCCGTCACCCGCACGTCGATGGTGAACGTACAGGTGTCCGGCACGACATTGTGTTGCGTACCGGCGTTGATCATCGTGACCGACAGTTTAACCGGCCCCAGCACCGGTGAGACCTTCGGAAATTGATACGTTGTCAGCCAGTTGATGTCCAGAATAGCGTTGTAGATGGCGTTTTCGCCTTCGTCGCGGGCGGCATGACCGCTGATGCCATGGGCCGTGCAGTCGAGCACGAGCAGTCCTTTTTCGGCAATGGCCAACTGCATATCGGTCGGCTCACCCACGATGGCGAAGCTGATGGGCGGCAGTTTGGGCAGTAGCAACTCCAGCCCGTCGCAACCCGATATTTCTTCTTCGGCCGTGGCCGCCATCACGATGTTGTGGGTCAGGCCGGGCCGGTCGTAAAAATGCACGAACGTGGCCAGCAGCGCGACTAAGCAGCCCCCGGCATCGTTACTGCCAAGACCAAACAGCTTGCCGTCGCGCTCAATGGGGGCAAACGGATCGAGCGTGTAGGACGTATTGGGCCGCACAGTATCGTGGTGCGAGTTGAGCAGCAACGTTGGTTTGGCGGGGTCGAAATGGCGGTTTCTGGCCCAGACATTGTTCTTCAGCCGGTCGCAGGGGATGTGCTGCGCCCCGAAAAAACGGTCGATCAACGTGGCCGTTTGGTCTTCTTCGCGACTAAACGACGGGACCCCAACCAGGAGTTTGAGCAGATCGAGGGAGTCGGCGGTGATGGCGGTGGGTTGCGGCATACGGCAAACAGATTAATACAGTAAAGATACGGCATTAGGGCACGGCGTTGCATAGACCCAACAAAGCCCCACAAATCCCGCACAAATTCACCCCGCAAACTGTTATGCCCGTAACCGACCGCAATCCGGCCGCTCCGTTGGCTATGCAACCTGACTTCGTCATCGAATCCGTAATAACCGCGCAACCCACCGTCCTCAATTTTTGGGAAACTGCCCAAATTCTGGGACTACCGACTGCGCTCTGGCGATTGCCCAACTACCACGACAAACACCTGATCGTTTCGTTCGACGAAACACTGCCCCGCGTGTCGGTCGATTTGGAGGAACTGCCCGCCGGGTTTGCCCTCAGCCCGTTCGATAATCTCGACACGAACCA
>JAYTAC010000290.1:0-10251 GCA_043737755.1 Spirosoma sp. | reverse complement strand
TGAAATCCTTCATCAGGTTGCCAGAGATGAATGAACGGCACCGGACTCCTGGCCTTCATTCGGTCAATAACCTGCTGGGTCGTCGGTCCCGATCCATCATCACAAATAATAATCTCGTCGGGCAACACACGTTGCCGAAACACGCTCAGCAGGCATAAATGCAGTGCCTCCGGCCAGTTATACGTGGATATGAGCAGGCTACAGGTAAGTAATTTCTTCATGGACAGGTAGGCTTAATTGCTTTATTCATTGGGTAACTGCTCCCAAATAGCTGCAGTATAATCAATCAGGTATCATTATTGCGGGCAAGTTAAGTAAGCAATTGTACATGCTGACGATTATTTTGTAAATAACAGTATTACAAAATATACTTACAGTAAACTAAGTATTACTTTAGCTCGCACATAGCTGTGCATAATGTATGCCACACCTGTTTCCACGACCAATAATGTATTATCGACGTGCATTGTGTATGCTTGTTTTTGTGCTCAATCTGGGGGCAAGCCAGGTTTGTGCACAGCCTGGTGGTACACCCACCCGTACGTTTCCTGTTAGTTCGCAAAGACCATCGGCACCGGCCAAAGGGGTAGAATCTCGCCCGGTCAGCGATACGGGTCATTTCGACATCAGTCGTGAATTGGCCAGTCAGTTGCTGTCCTTCGAGGGTATATACCAGATCGCTCTTCAGCACTCACCGGCGGTGCGCCTGGAAAACGCTGTTATCGACACCAAAGCCAGCATCATCAATTACACCAAAGTGGCCGTGCTGCAAAACCTCAGCCCGTTCGTTAATTATTCGCGGGGTAATCAGCTTCTGGTCGGGTCGGGTTCGTCCAGTTTCGATTTTGCGCAGGTGTCCAATGGCTACCGGATGGGCATCAACCTGCAACTGCCTATGTCGGACGTGGTGGGCCGCCGGTATAAACTGCAACAGGGCCGGGCCGAACTTCAGGGTGCGCTGGCGCAGCGGGATCTGGCTAAACTCGCGCTCAAGCGGGAGCTGAACCGCGTTTACCAGACCCTGATTACGGCGCAGCGAATGCTGCGGATCCGGCTGCGCGACGAGCAGGCTGCGCTGATGATGTATCGGGTAGCGGAAGTGAACATGCAGCAGGGTAAGCTCGATCCGGCTGATTATGCCCGCTCCAGTAACCAGTATTCACTCGCCCAGATCACGACCGAAAAAGAACGGGGCGAATTTATGGCTGCTTTTCGGGACCTCGAAATTTTGGTGGGGGTCCGTATGATTCAACTTCAGGTTAGCCACTAAGGCATCATGGGCATTCCAACGATCATTCGGCTACTCAAAAAGAACTGGCTCTATCTGGTGCTTTTCCCCACCGTGCTGGGCGTTACCGTGGCTTATCTGACCAAGTCGATGCCCCGCGAGTATCATTCGGCCGCAACGATATACACCGGCCTGGCTTCGGGCTACTCCATTACCAGTGGGGACGATGCCAAAATTGACTATTTCGCCGTCAATAACGCCTTCGATAACCTGCTGGCCACCATCAAATCGCGCGAAACCGTCAGTGAAGTGGCCAAGCACCTGCTGGCGCAGCATTTAATACAGTCCCGGCCCACCCCCTTTGTGCTCAGTACAGTCAGCTACCGTAAATTACAGGACCTGATCGACGGCCCAACCCGCCAGCGGCTGGTTGTGGCGGGAAATGAGCCAGAAACTTACCGGCGGATTGATGCTCTGGCGAACGAACCGGGCCATAACGTCGTCAAAAACCTGCTCTACAACTCATCAACTCACTACGCGGTCGAGAGTGTAACGGGCCGGATAACGGCGTCCCGCCGAAGCACCAGCGACATGCTCGAGCTGTCGTTCAAAGCCGACGACCCGGCCGTGTGCCAGCATACCCTCCGGTACCTGATCGACAGTTTCCGCAACCGGTACACGAGCGTCAAGACATCGGAAACCAGTAATGTGGTCCGGTACTTTGAAGAGCAGGTCCGCAAGTCGCAGTATCACCTACAGATAGCGGAGGATTCGCTCAAGGATTTCGGGGTGCGCAACAAAGTCATCAACTACGGGGAGCAGTCGAAATTCGTGGCCGAATCGAAGGAGGATATGACCACCGAGTATCACCACGAGCAAATGCGTTACCGGGCCGCCCGCTTTGCGCTGGATACCCTGGAAAAACGCATGGAAGAGCGCTCGTCGGTGCTGGCTACCAACAAGGATCTGCTGAGCCGACGAAATGAGTTGTATGAGGTGCAGGATAAACTGGCAAATGCGCAAGTATACGGTACACCCGCCGATCAGCTAACCGAACTGAGCGGCAAGGCCGACCGGCTTACGGAGGAGTTGAAAGGGTCGGCACGTCGGTACTACAACACCAGTAACACCATCGAATCGGTGCCCCAGGCCAACCTGACCAACGAGTGGCTGGCCAAACTGATGGACCACCGGCAGTCGGCGGCCCGGCTGGGCGTTATTGAAAAGCGACTGCGTGAATACGACGGCATCTACAGAGAACTGGCCCCGATGGGGTCTACCATCAACCGGATGGAGCGCCAGGTAGGGGTGGCCGAAAAAGAATTTCTGGCGGTGTTGCACGGCCTGAACCTGGCCCGGCTTCGGCAGCGAAACGTAGAGATGGGTGGGCCGCTTACGGTGCTCGACCCGCCTATTTTCCCCCTCAAACCGCAGCCGTCCAAACGGATGGTGTTCGTGCTGGCTTCGGTTATGGCTGGTCTGGTGCTGGTGCTGGCGTATATCATCGGACGGGAACTCCTGATTTCGTCTATCAAATCCCCCGAACGCTTTGCCGATACGACCCATATTGCACTTGCCACGGCCCTGCCCTTGGTGAGCGATAAAACAAAAGGATACGACCTGAGCCATATCGAGCGCTGCCTGATTAAGCAGCTACGCAGTGTCATTCTGGTTGAGTTCGAGCAACAGCGGGATGGCAGTGAGCAGGTTATTACGCTGTTCAGCCCCCGTCAGCAACAGGGCCGGACGTGGGTGGGTGAGCGAATCAGCCACCAGTTTGCCGAACTCGGCTACAAGGTCTGCTATTTCTATCCCGGCGAACTGTCGGCAACGCCCCCGGCCACATCGGCGAAACTGATTCGTTACCCGGTTGGCATGGACTTGTCGAACGTGGGCCGGGTAAAGGATTTTGTCGCCCTCTGTGACCCTGATCCTGCCGCCCGATCATCCGATCCCTACGATTATATTTTCTTTGAACTGCCCGGTCTGCTCGAAACCGCCCTTCCTGCCCGGTTGGTGCGGCAGGCAACGCTGTCGCTGCTGGTTGTCAACGCGAATGCTGTCTGGACAAAAGCCGACAGTACGGTCTGCCGGTTGTATGAAAAGGCAACGACTAACCCGATCCTCGGTGTCCTGAATGCCGTTGACCCCGACCGGCTTGCGTCGCTGCTTGGTTTTCAGCCCCGGTCAACGTGGGTTCGCCGAAGGCAGACGGTGCCCGCATCCGAACCCGAGGTCAACGTAGAACGCGGCTTTAAACGCCGATTCAAAACCAAACGCCACCGCCGTGAACAAGTCCCTCAGTAAGCTGCTGGCGGTTAGTCAACGCCCGGCTGTCCTGTCACTGGCGGGTAACGGCGTGTCGGCGTTGCTGGGCCTGCTGACGGTGGGTTTGCTGGCCCGCTGGATGGAGGCCGGTGCGTTTGGTCGCTGGGTTATTTTTCAGACCGTGCTCACGTTTTTCGACACGTTCAGGACGGGTTTTCTGCTGAATGGGTTGATCTGCTACGCGGCCGCAGCCCCAACCGACCGCTTTCGGCGGTGGGCGGGTGCGGCCTGGCAACTGGCGGGTACGCTGACGGTGGTAGGGGGCGGGGGTGTACTGGGATTTGCCTATGTGACGGGGGAACTTAGCCAGAATACGGACCTCATTTCGTCGGCCTGGTGGCTGCTGCTTAACGCGACAGTGGGGTTGCCCGGAGCCGTAGCGACCTGGTTGCTGCACACCAAAGCCCGCTTCAAAACCCTGCAACTGCTGCGTCCCACCAACCAACTCCTGTTTATTGGCTGCATCGGCTGGGGCTACCTGACGGATTCACTGACGGATGTTTATCTGTACAAAACGTTTGCTGTAGCCAATGGAGCACTCAGCCTGCTGACGATGGTGATGGGCTGGAGCCAGTTCCAGACGCTCGCGAGTAATCCCGCCGATGAACGGCGTCAGTTGATTGGCTTCGGTCGGTTTGCCATGCCAACGCTGTTGTTTTCGCACCTGCTGCGTAGTTCCGACACGCTCCTAATCGGGGCACTGCTGGGGCCAGCCTCGGTTGCCCGCTATGCCGTGCCGCAGCGGCTGGTGGAACTGCTCGAAATGCCCGTTCGGAGTGTGGTGGTGACAGTCCTGCCCCGCCTGGCGCAGTTGCACCAGCAGCAGCGACATGCCGAGTGGGTAGGCGTGTTTCACCGGGGCGCGGCCCGGTTATGGGTGGTGCTGTTGCCCGTGGCCATCACCTGCTTTATTTTTGCCGAGCCACTGGTTGTGCTGCTGGGTGGCGATAAACGGGCCGATAGTGCCATTCTGCTGCAATGCTTCATGGGCTACGCGGCTTTTATCCCGCTGGAACGCTACTCCGGCATTGGCCTCGATGCGATCGGTCAGCCCGGCCGCAACCTCCAGAAAGTAGGGCTGATGCTGCTTGTCAACGTCGTTGGTGACTTGGTGGCTATCTACATCTTTCATTCGCCGGTTGCAGTGGCCCTGATTTCGATGGGGACGTTCGGCACGGGGCTGGTCATGGGCTACCGGTGGCTGGGAAACTACGTGCCCGTGTCGCTGGGGGCGGTTTTTCGGGCGGCTCACGCTGATATTCGGCACTTAATTGGTCAGGTTTGGTATGCAGCCTTCCATTAAAATGGCTTCCTCGTCGCTGCTGCGCGATCTGATGCGGATCGGGTGGCCCGTGCTGCTGTGCGTGGGGCTGGCCATTGGGCTGGGCGTGGGTATTGCGAAGGGCGGTATTGTGGTAGCGGGGCTGCTCATTGCCCTGCCGCCCATCCTGACGTGGATGATGATCTGTTTCAACAAGCCCCTCATTGGCCTGAAAACCTATTACCATGCCAGTTTCGTCATTATGGGCATTGGCCGGTTTGTACCCCTCGATATTCCCTTCGGGATGCTTATTGACGGCGTTCTACTCATTACGCTTCTTGGGGTGCTGCTAACCACCCGCAGGCGGCAGTGGCCTCGTATTCGCAGGCCGGTTCTTTATTGTGTACTGGCCTGGTTCGTGTTTACATTGCTCCAGTTGGGCAACCCCGAAAGCCGGAGTCCTGAAGCGTGGTTCTACGCCGTTCGGGGCGTATCGCTTTACTGGATGCAAGCTATTCTGACGGGGCTGGTCCTGCTGCACCGCCGGTCTGACCTCGACACGTTCGTGACCATCTGGCTTGGCTGGTCGCTGCTGGCCGCGCTGTGGGCTTTCAAACAGCAATACATCGGCCTGTCGGTTGCCGAGCAGCTTTGGCTGACACTCTACGGGGGCAAGACGCACCTGCTGTTCGGGCACCTGCGCAGTTTCTCGTTCTATGTCGACGCCGGTCAGTTTGGGGCTGCCATGGCCCACGTTGCCTTGTTCTGCCTGATCCGTACGCTCGATAGCCGTGCAGTACGCGAACGACTGAAATACGCCGTGCTGATGGGCGTTTATTTTTGGGGATTTGCCGTATCCGGGAGCCGGGGGCCGCTGTTTATTATGGCGGCTGGTTTTATGGTCTACCTGCTGCTGCGTAAAAACATCCTGATCGTTGGTCTTGGTGCGGCCCTGGCCGTTGGCGCGTATGGATTGCTGAAGTTCACGAATGTTGGTCAGGGCAATTATCAGGTGCAGCGGATGCGGAGTGCGCTCGATCCCAACGATGCCTCGCTGCAGGTGCGGATCAACAACCAGAAAAAACTGGCGTCCTATTTAGCGTCCCGTCCGCTTGGTGGGGGGATCGGCTCCGGTGGTGACTGGGGCCGACGGTTTTCGCCGGGTAGTTTTCTGGCCGAAACCGCGCTGGATAGCTGGTATGTCAAGATCTGGGTCGAAACGGGTATCATTGGGCTGCTGCTTCACATCACTACTCTCCTAATTATCATGGGCACCGGTTTCCGAACGGTCTGGCGGCTCCGGGAGCCGCAGTTGCGTTCGGTCATGAGCGGCCTTTTCTGCGGGCTGGTGGGCGTAATCTTTGGCAGTTACGGCAATCAGGTTTTTGGGCAAATTCCGTCCAGTATGGTTTTGTACATCAGCATGGTCTTTCTGGCTATTGCGCCGGAGTTCGACAGCCAGCCGGACGGAAAAGCGGGGTAATGAAGCAGAAGGTGTACGGGGTAAGGCCGGAGGAGGCCTTATCGGTTTTCAGGCCCGTCACTGCTTCACAAAACGACTCGTATACCGGTTGCTACCCGCCTTGAGCTGAACCACATAAGACCCGGCCGGTAATGCGCTGATGTCCAGCTGGTTTACCCCGCTCGTGTGTGACAGCCTGACCCGGCAGCGCTGTCCCCGTGCGTTATGAACGGTGAGCATCGTAATCGACTCGTTTGTTGACAGATGCAGCGTAACCTGATCGGTGCCCGGCGACGGAAAAATCACCAGTGCTTCCCGATGCATAAGCTCATTGTTTGAGACCGGCTTCAGTACAATTGGATCGGTGTTGCTTTTGAGCAAAAAAGCCGTCGTGCCGGGCGTAGCGGCTTTGGTCGATTGGGCGGCATTCGCCGAACCGAATTCATAAGCGCCAATATCGTAAAGACCATTCTGGGGACGAAACTGGTCGGCGGCATCGCGGTCAATGCCCCACGACGACACAGAACGTCCGGCATCGATCAGGGGCGACCCCGCAGACAGACGAAAGTTACTCCCGGCCGGATCGACAAAAAAAGCCTGGCTTACGTCGTTCGAGGTGAAATTGGTACGGGGCGTGACCGCAGCGCCCTGCCCCAGCGATACGTACCGGCGGTTGGGGCCAATGCCAACAATGACGTTGTTATCGACCGTGATCACGTTGTTTTGATTGTACAGTTTGATCCCATCGTGTCCGCACCGAACCAGCGTATTATTGACAAAAGCCGTATACGTGTTTGTTAATGAGCCTTCGCGGTCGTCGCAGAAGATGCCATTCTCGCCAACATCGCTGATTACATTGTTGTAAATCAGATTGTTGCCCAAGTGCCCGATAATAATGAGTCCGCTGCCGGCCACCTGCCGGATGGTGTTGGCGTAACAACTGCCGCCCCCACCACTGCCAATCTGGATGCCATTGTTCTGGTAGGCCGCGAAGGGCGACTGTCCGGCCTGTCGAATCGTGTTGTGGTGGACCTGAGCGTCGGGGGCGCAGGCATACTGAAGACCCTCGGCCCCCGACCGTTCGATGAGGTTGTGGTGGACCGACAAGCCAACGATAGGGTGCGGATATACCGTTCGATTGACACCGTTGCAGGTGATAGTCCGGCCATTCCAGAACGAACTGCCGAGGTACAAACCCTCCCCGCCAACGTCGTGGATGTAGTTGTGGTGGATAGCCACGTTTGTCATCGTAAACGCACTTCGCCAGGTCGATGAGTCGCAGGTAGGGTCGGTCTTGACCATAATACCTGCAAAACCAGCCTGTGCCACCTCCACGCCTGTTACCTCGCAGTCAGAACTTTTGCCGCCAATGTTGACGGCCGTAGCATTGGGTCCCGTCTCGGTGAGTTTGATGCCGTAGGGGTATTGGGGATCACCGGTCCCGGTCAGGACAAAATAACGGCAGGTAAAAAACTGTAGCCCTGCGTAGTAAGCACTTCCCCCAATGGTCACCTGCCCGCCGGTGTTGATGACCCGAATGGGGTTGCCGGGTGCACCAAGCAGGTCGAAGAAGCGGAGCCATTCGTAATGACCGGCCTGTACGCATATTGTTTGCCCTGGCTGCACGGCCGAAAGCCGATACATACCCGCTTTGTTAATAACGTAATCGCAGGAGCACGTGACCGGTTGACCGGATGCCCCGCTCAAGGCGAACAGACCAATCAGTAAAACGAATACACATTTCCTGCGGGGCGCAGCACGAACACTTTTCATAAATAACTGTCAGTTAGTCGGTTATTCGCAAACATACGAAACTAACTACGATGGGAAGCGGGTGGTACAACGATCGAAACAGTGCCGTTTACTGTAGAGAGCAACAGTAGGCGGATACCGAAGTGCCAAGTGTTGAATTCATAAGTAATTAAATTGATTTTTGTGAAAATATACCTACAAATTAGGTATATTAAAATAATATTAGATAAGTAAAAATACTATTTTGTTTAATTAATTTAAATTAAGTAAACTTGCTTAAACATTGAATCATGGCTGTCATTGAAAAAGTCAGTGCGAGAAGTGTCAGCGAGTTATGCCAAAAGTTAACGCGCTTTCTGGCGGACGAGCCGGAGGTATCCATCGTTATCCCCGCCTACAACGAAGAACAGACCCTGGAGCGGTTGCTCAGGTCCATGGCTAATCAGGTTACCCGGTATCGCACGGAGCTGATTGTTGTCAACAACAACTCAACCGACCGCACTCAGGATCTGCTCGATCAATACGGCGTTCGGTCGGTGTTTGTGCGGGAGCAGGGGGTCGCCCATGCCCGGCAGGCGGGCCTTGTGGCTGCGCGGGGCACCTACGTTGCCAATGCCGATGCGGATACGATTTACCCCCCGACCTGGCTCGATGCACTCATCGGGCCGCTCGAAAACGCCCGCATAAGCTGCACCTACGGCACCTATTCATTCATCCCCGGTCCCCAAACGTCAGCTTTTCAACTCACTCTTTACGGGCAGGCATCCCGCGTGGCAGCCCGGCTGCGCCGAGGGTCGCGGGAGTCGACAAACGTGCTGGGTTTCAACTTCGCATTCCGGCGGGCCGATGCAGTAGCCGTTGGTGGTTTCGACGTAAAGGCGGGTCATCAGGGGGCCAGGAATCACACGAGCGGGGCCTGCGAAGACGGCTGGATGGCTGAGTGCCTGAAGCAGAAAGGACGGCTCTTCCCGGTTTCGTCGCACAAGGCCCGCGCCCGCACCAGCGACCGGCGGCTGCTACAGCATGGCGGGCTGTGGCAGGCCTTCGGCAAACGGTTTCGTCGGGAGTGGAAACGGCTGATAACTCGCTAATCACTAAAAAATGGGTATGCTATTCATCGAATTTTGTCTGATCGTTGTGTTCAGTCTGACGGCAGTCGTCGTGCTGTACCTGCTGTTTTTCGCCGTAGTGGGCCGTCTGTATTCGATTCCGGAAGCCGCCGGGATTGAATCCGCCAGACACTGGCGTGTCGCTGTGCTGATTCCGGCCTACCGTGAAGACGGTGTAATTGTTGCTACGGCGCAGGCCGCCCTGAGTCAGGCTTATCCAGCAGCCTGCTACGATGTGGTGGTCATTGCCGATTCGTTGCAGCCAGCCACGCTCCAACGGCTTCGCCGGTTACCCATCCATGTCATTGAGGTATCTTTTGCCGTGTCGACGAAGGCCAAGGCCCTCAATGCGGCTTTGCTCCAGCTTTCTGATGCCTATGACATTGCCGTTATCCTGGACGCTGACAACGTCATGGCACCGGACTTTCTGACGCAGGTGAACAACCGGTTCCAGCAAGGCTGGCGGGTGTTACAGGGACACCGGACGGCTAAAAATACCAATACCAGCGTGGCTTTGCTGGATGCTGTCAGCGAAGAAATTAATAACCACATTTTTCGGCAGGGACACCGCGCCGTTGGCCTGTCGGCGGCTTTGATTGGTTCGGGAATGGCTTTTGAGTATGCCCTGTTAAAAAACCTGATGCCCGAGGTGGAGGCCGTGGGTGGATTTGATAAAGAACTGGAGATGAGGCTTCTCTGCCAGCGTATACGGTTCGGCTATCTGGCCGATGCGTTTGTATACGACGAAAAAGTGGAGAACGAGGCTGTTTTCGAGCGACAGCGTACCCGCTGGATCCAGGCTCAGTTTAAATATCTGCGGCTCAACTTCTGGCCGGGCTTAAGGGCACTGGCAGCCGGTAATATAGATTATGCCGATAAGGTTTTCCAGACGCTGTTACCCCCCAGAATTCTGTTGTTGGGCGTTCTGGTCGTGGGCCTTCTATTAGGTGTTATGGTTGATGGGCTGGCAGGACACCGTTTCCTGATGCTGTTCACGGCCGGGCAACTGCTGGCGTTACTGCTGACGTTTTACATAGCACTGCCCACCCGGTTACTCCGGCAGATTGGACCAAAGGAACTGCAACGGCTACCGGCACTCTTCATTCGTTTT
>JAYTAC010000289.1:0-10258 GCA_043737755.1 Spirosoma sp. | reverse complement strand
TTAGGTTAAGTACAAGTTACGGTGGGTACGGAATCCCTGCGCCAGTTTGAGCGCAGGGATTTTTTTGTGCTCTGAGTCCGTCCCGATTAGCCGGGTGGCCCGTAATAAGTAAATCAACCAATACAGATCAGTCGTTGGTGGCTTTGTCAACAATCTCGCTGGCTTCTTCAAGATCGTCGCCCTCCGGTTGGGGTATCTCGTCGGTGCGGGCCGGGTCGGGCTGGTAGGTTAACGAAACCAATATCGGGAAGTGATCCGATCCGCAGTTGGGTAACCGGCGGAGTTGTTTGAGTTTGAAATGGTGTGACACAAATACGTGGTCGAGCGGCCACCGCAGAAAAAAATACTTAGCGTTGAAGGTACTGAACAACCCCCGCCCGATGCGCGGATCGAGCAAACCGCTGACCCGCTGAAACAGCCGCGTGGTGTGGGACCAGGCGACGTCGTTCAGATCACCGGCTACGATCACCGGCCCCGGCTTTTGGCGGGCCTCTTTTCCCACCAGCATCAACTCGGCATCGCGCTCGGTTGAGCGGTAGTGCTCGGTGGGGCTGGGCGGCATGGGATGGACCCCGTAAAAATGAAGCTGCTGCCCCGATTTCATCGCTAACCGGACAGAAATGGACGGAATGTCATCCTGAATTAAAAAGCGCAGTTCGTGCGACAGCATGGGCAGGCGGGAATAAAACAGGAGTCCATACATATTCTCCAGCGGGCACATGATCTGGTGGGGATACTCGGCTTCGATTGGCTGCATGGCCCGTTTCCACACCTCGTTCGTCTCGAGAAGCAGCACAATGTCGGGCTGATGCTCAGCGATGAGTTTCAGCACGTCGGGCGTTTTCGTATTTTCCTGGTACACATTGGCACTGAGCAACCGCACCGAGTCGGGGTCAGCATCTAACGGCCCTTTTTCACGCGACATTGACGATACCTCCTTTGTGTGCAAAGCCGTGTACGGGTACACTAACCAGCCCTGATACAGGAAGGCCGCTCCCAAACCAATCGGCAGCAGCACACCCGGCCAGCCGATGGGCCGCCCCAGCGCGAACCAACCGATCAGGCCGACCAGGGTGAGAACGGCTAACTGCGAGTGAGGAAAATCCCAGATGCGAATCCACCAGTAATCAAGGCGAATCAAGTGGGCGAATGAAGCCGCAATGACAACACTGCTGTAACAAACAAGGATCAGGTATGTGGTGGTCATCGTACAGGGTAAGGTAGTGAGGGGCGTGTTCTGGCAAGGAATAAACCGATTCGGGATGGGTAATTGTTCAGGATTTGGGTTGGTTGTCCGGCATCTCAGGGGTAGGTTGCGGCTGACCGAGCGGGTAAAAGATGGACGTCCCTGTAGAAAAAACTCCCCACTTCATCAACAAAGCCGAGAAGCAGATTTGCCGATTAGTCCCCTGCCTGTCAGTAACTTAGCCCGTTTAAAAATTTATGGTACAGAATTTTCTATTGCACAAGTCATTACGGTCATTCACTAAATCAAGAACTCATGAAATCGTTACCCGGAATTTTGGTAGGTTTGGCGGTCGGCGCAATCGTTGGTTTGTTGCTCGCTCCCGAGAGTGGCAAGAAAACCCGCAAAAAGATATCATCCGAGTCTGACTCGTTTTTCAGCGACCTTCAGGACCAGCTTCAGACGGGTCTGGAAAACATCAAAAACCAATATAACGACTACGTGGACACGGCTGCATCGAAAACGCAGGACGTTGTTAAGCAGGCCAAGCGTCGGGCAAATTATTAATTCGTTCACTAACTAATCAAAACAATAAACGACATGAGAAGTACGCGCGATTTTCTGACGGGTATCATCACCGGTGTAGTAATTGGCATTTTAACGGCTCCCCGCAGTGGCAAAGACACCCGCGACAAGCTGACCGAAGAAGTGGACAAACGCACCAGCGGAAGCATTGACGGACTCAAAGACCAGTGGGAGAAGGGCGTTGCCCAGGTGAAAGACGGCTTTGAGCAGGCCAAAACGCAGGTCAACGAGTACACCGACAAGGCAAAGGATAAGTTTGACCAGTACAAAGGTCAGGCAGAAAGTGCTTATGAGAAGGAGAAAATGAAATCGCAGTACAATGACAAGGTCGATGATTTGGCTGACAACGCTGAGGCTGGCATCGATAACGCGAAGGATTCCTTCAAAGTCAACTAAGTACACACATCTGGTTTACTCAACATTTCTGAAAGAAAACCCCGTCAGCTACTGGCGGGGTTTTCGCTTATGGGAGAATGCGCGACTTTTGTCGAAACTGATTACTGATGGAGCCACCACGCGACTATTTTGAGGAAGTATATGAGGTGGTGCGTTTGGTGCCAGCGGGACGCGTAACGACTTACGGAGCCATTGCCCGCTACCTAAGCCTGCGGGCCGGTGCCCGGATGGTGGGCTGGGCCATGAACGCGTCGCACGGCCACGACGTACCGGCCCACCGCGTCATCAACAGTGCGGGCGTGTTGTCAGGCAAGAATTTCTTTGGCGCACCAACCGTGATGCAGCAACTGCTGGAGGACGAGGGCATTCGGGTGGAGGACGACCGGGTGGTCGATTTCAAATCGCTGCTCTGGGACCCGTCGGAGGAGTTGACAATGTAGCCCGGAGTGGTAGCTTACCGCAATACCTTCGTGATCTCGTTTAGCTTCTCCATTTTCTGAACGAAATCACCTTTGAGTTGCTGTCGGATGGCGGTCAGGTTATCCAGCGTTTCCTGCAAACTGTCGGGCAGAATTTCTTCCAGCACCTCGCGAAACCGCTTGGCAAACGTCGGCGATTTGCCATTGGTGGAAATGGCAATTTTAAGGTCGCCCTTTTTCACGACCGAACTTAGGTAGAAGTCGCAGAGGTCGGGCGTGTCGGCCACGTTGACCAGGATGCGCCGGGCTTTGCAGTCGGCCTGTACCTGCCGGTTCACGGCCTTGTCGTTTGTGCCGACAATGACTAAGTCTTTATCGGACAGAAAATTAATCCGGTATGGCTCCTGAACGAGACTCAGGTTGGGGTATTTGTGGGCCATCTCCCGAATTTCGTCGCGAATTTCGGGGGCCACAAGCGTCGTGCGGGCATCAGGCGAATTGGCCAGCAAAGCCGTTGCTTTTTCCAACCCCACGTAGCCACCACCTACGATCAGGATGTGCAGTTGGTCGGCCTTGACAAAAATGGGAAACAAGGTGTTCATGAAAATAGTCGGTCAGTTAGTGAGCCGGTCAGTTGCTCAGTCAGTACAAAAATACACGGAGACCGGGCAACCAACTGACGACTCACCAGCTGAATTAAAACTTAAACCCCACGTTCACGCTCAGAATCCGGCGTTTGGTGTTGGTGGTTCCCTCGAGCACGTCGGCAAATCCGTAGTGGTACTTAAAGCCCAGCATCAGCGGACCCGCGTCGAAACCCAGATTGGCGATACCGTTGATGGTAGCCGACCGGAAATCGCCCTGCTGGAAATTGAAGTCGTTATTGTTGACGCCCAGCGGGATAGCATATTCAGCACCCACCGCTAACCGCACCGCCGAGATGCCCCGGTCCGACTGCGCTAATTTGACGCCAATCAGTGCCGGTACGTGCAGATACCGCTGGTCGACGTTCCCGATGATGTCGTTGGCATTCTTTACGCTGCCGTCGCCCGCCCGGAAAAACTCCGAACTCGACGTGAGGTATTCGGCTCCGATCTGACCGTATACCCGACCGCCACCCCGCACGAAAAACCCTAACTGATAGCCCAGTCGACCGGCTAAGTTTTGACCATCCACCGACTCGCCCTCAAACCGCGTCGAGTTGGCCCCGGCGTATACGCCAAACGTAAAGCGTTTGTAGTCTTCCCGACGCTCTTTTTTCTCTTCGATTTCCTGACTTCGCTGCCCGTCTTCGTAACCCTCGTCATACGCCTTACTCAGGTCACGCTGGTCATACTGGCGGTCTCTGTTCCGGTCTTCGTAGCGATTGTCATACTGACGATTTTCTTCATTGCGTTGGTTGAACCCCCGGCGGTCATCAAACCGGTCATCGATCCGGCGTTCTTCACGATGCTCGTACTGGCGTTCCTCCCGTCGCGACGAGCGGTCATCGTTCTGGTCACGGTCCATCCGGCGTTCGTCCCGTCGCGGCTCGTCGTCCCGATCGTAGCGCCTTTCGGTTGAATTCTGCTGCCCAAGCGCAACGCTTGTGACACACACCCCGGCAATCAGCAGGGTCGATTTAAACTGATTTTTCATAACATGTTGAGTAGAGAAGCTGACAATTGATCGTCAGTGCTACAACTCATCACCCAAAGGAATGTTTGGCTAAACCAGCGAGTGAAGCGAGCCAACAAAAAAAGCCACCCTCGTTGGAAGGCGGCTTTTCTCCTGCTGAAATCAAGCTTTAGAAACGGAGTCCCAAATTGACGGCAATCAAACGACGCTTGGTGTCAGCTCCCTCAAACACGTTCTGCAAACCGTAGTTGTACACGGCATCGAGTGTTAAAGGACCCAGATTGATACCAGCACCGAGCAGTCCGCCCAGAATGGTCCGCCGGAAGTCGTCATTATTAAGACCAAAAGCATTGTTAGGATGCCGGATCAGCGCCGATAGTTCGGCACCCGCCTGTAGCCGCAGGCCAAGAGCACTGCCGATGCGCACACCCACGTAGGCGGGGATAGCCACAAACTGCTGATCGATCTGACCCCGTACTTCACGAACGGTTTGCGCGGGCTGACCAGCACCACTCCGTACTAGGTTCGAGGTAGACGTGCGGTATTCCAAGCCTAACTGACCAAAGACTGTACCCCCTGACCGGCCATAAAGACCAACCTGATAACCAGCCCGGTAGGCACCATCAGGGATAGGTTCATTCACGAAACGGGAGAAGTTTGCCCCGGCGTAAATACCGAATTTTCCGCTCTTGCCCCACGCCCGTTTGCCACTTTCACGGGTGTTAACGTCCCCTTGCATGGTTGTTGGGGTGCCGTTGCTTGTGGTGGTAGTAGTTGTGGTTGTACCGTAGGTTGGCGAGGCCGTGCTGTTGGTCGTTGCACCGCTACTGTTCATCGTGCCCGTGCTGTTGGTTGTGCTGCTGTCCATCGTAGCATTGGTGCTGTTGGACATACCCGACGACGTAGAGCTGTCAGTCGTGGCGGCTGGCGCGGTGCCGTACGTGGTGGTCGACGTAGTCGTCGACGTTGGATTTGTGGTGGTTTGGGCGGTTGCCAGACCAACACCCAGCAGACCGGCTGCCAGTAGTGTAATGTGAGTTTTCATTGCTTTTTCGCGTTGAGTTAAGTTGTACAATAAAAGGGTGTAACCGAAATCACACCCCATTAACAGGTCATTAGAAGCGATTGTTTTTGATTATTCCAATTTTTTAGCGTGTGTTCCAAACCTATCAGCGCATCGTTTTAAACACATTTATCAGTCCATTGGTCGAACTGTCGTGCGTACTGACGGGTGCATCATCCTGTAATTCGGGCAAAATCCGGCTGGCTAACTGCTTGCCCAACTCCACGCCCCACTGATCGAAGCTGAAGATGTTCCAGATGATGCCCTGCACGAATATTTTGTGTTCATAGAGCGCAATCAAACTGCCGAGAGTGCGGGGTGTCAGCTGTTTGAACAGGATCGAATTGGTCGGTCGGTTGCCCGGAAACGCCTTGAACGGGGCTAAAGCTGCAATTTCGGTCTCGCTCCTACCCACTTTACGCAGTTCATCGGCGGCTTCCGGTTCTGTTTTGCCGTTCATCAGTGCTTCGGTTTGTGCGAAGTAATTGGCCATCAGAATAGTGTGGTGCTCACCGATGGGCCGTTGGCTCACTGCCGGGGCCAGAAAATCGCACGGGATCAGCTTGGTGCCCTGGTGAATCAACTGGTAAAACGCGTGTTGGCCGTTGGTGCCGGGTTCACCCCAGATGATCGGCCCCGTTTGGTAATCGACGGGCTGTCCATTACGATCTACCGACTTGCCGTTGCTTTCCATATCGCCCTGCTGAAAATAAGCCGCGAACCGGCGCATGTACTGGTCGTAAGGCAGAATAGCCTGCGTTTGCGCCCCAAAGAAATTATTGTACCAGATACCCACTAAGGCCAGCACGACCGGTAGGTTCCGGTCTGGTGGTGTATCGCGGAAATGCTCGTCCATCGCGTGACCGCCCGCCAGCAATTCCTCGAAGTTGTCGAAGCCAACGTACAACGCAATCGATAACCCGATGGCCGACCAAAGTGAGTACCGCCCGCCTACCCAATCCCAGAACCCAAACATATTCTCGGCGTCGATACCGAATTTTTCGACGGCCTGTTTATTGGTCGACAGGGCCGCGAAGTGTTTGGCGATATCATTTTCGGGTCCGCCGTTGTCCAAAAACCACTGCCGGGCGGTTTGGGCGTTGGTCATCGTCTCCTGCGTGGTGAACGTTTTGGACGCAATCAGGAACAGCGTCGTTTCGGGCCGGACGGTTTGCAGCGTCTCGTACACATGCGTTCCGTCGATGTTCGACACGAAATGCACCCGCAGCTTTTGGTCGTCGGCATAGGGTTTGAGGGCTTCGGTGACCATGACGGGGCCGAGGTCGGAGCCGCCGATGCCGATGTTGACAACGTCCGTGATGGCCGCGCCCGTGTAGCCCGTCCACGCCCCCGACCGAACCCGCTCGGTAAACGATTTCATCCGGGCCAGCACATCGTTTATTTCGGGCATCACGTCCTTGCCGCCCACCAGAATGGGCGTGTTGGACCGGTTGCGCAGAGCGACGTGCAGCACGGCGCGGCCTTCGGTCTGGTTGATGGCGTCGCCCGAAAACATCTTGCCGATGGCCTCCGTCAACCCGGCCTGCTGGGCGAGTTGCAGGAGCAGACTCAGGGTTTCGTCGGTGATGCGGTTCTTGGAGAAGTCGAGCAGAATGTCCTCAAATTGGCGCGTGAATGTGGCGAAGCGATCCGGCTCATCAGCGAACAGATCGCGCAGGTGCCGGTCTTTCAGTTCGTTGTAATGGTCCTGTAGTTGGCTGTAAGCGGGCAGGTCGGTAAATCGGTGATTGGGCAGCATGGGAATTGGTTTGTGGTTTGTGGTTGCGGTTCCTCCGATACCGCATCGGCGGACCGACCGGAACGTCCGGGACTGGCTCCGTGGTCCGTGCCGACTCCGTGGTCTGTGTCCTCACGGACCGCTCACGCCGGTCCGCCGATGCGGTCAGCCAAACCGTCCGGTCGGGTGGTCTGTGAGGACACGGACCATGGAGACGTGGTCGTTGGCGCGAATATCGCATTTCCTATTCATCTTGCGCAGGAAGGTCCGTCCGGCAAGGCGATACGTCTCTTGTGTTGCTTTACCTTCATTCATCTCTAACTGTTCACAATCAACCCATGATAACCTGCTTTCTCAAATACGTAATCGACCCGGACAAGGTCGACGAGTTTGCCCATTACGGTCGGCTCTGGATTGATTTGGTCAACGAAATGGGCGGTCTCCACCACGGCTACCTGCTGCCCCACGAAGGCTCCAACAACATTGGCTACGCGCAGTTTTCGTTTCCATCGTTAGCGGCCTACGAAGCGTACCGGCATCAGATACCCGGCCACGCCCGCTGTCAGGAAGCCCTCCGGTACGCCCGGCAAACCGGCTGTATTTTGAGTTATGAACGGAGTTTCTGCAAGCCCGTTTTCGAGGGGTTTACGGATAAAGCCAAGCTATTCTACGAACCAGCCGAAACCGCCCAACCCGCTCCTGATGCAGGGTAAGGGGTGTAGCCAACCAGTCTCCCCAGTTTTTCACACTCCTTTTCGGCTAATTTTATGGCCTTGTTTCCGTTAGAGAACAAATCCTCTTTTCGCCTTGACCTGCACTGAATGAATCAAAAATTAGTCTACTCCCTGTTGTTTGCCGGTCTGGGTGCCCTGTTTTTCATTCCGTTTCTGGGGGGTGTCCGGCTGTTCGACTGGGACGAAATCAACTTCGCCGAATGTTCCCGCGAGATGATCGCCCTGAACGACTACCTGCGCGTTCACATCGACTACAAGCCGTTTTTCGAGAAGCCGCCGTTCTTTTTCTGGTGCCAGTCGGCCATGATGAATCTGTTCGGCGTCGGTGAATTTGCGGCCCGGCTGCCCAACGCCATCTGCGGCATCATCACGCTCGTTTACCTCTACAACCTCGGCCAGAAACTCCACGGCCACCGCTTCGGGCTGCTCTGGTCGCTGGCGTATCTGGGGTCCGTAACGCCCCATCTGTACTTCCGCTCCGGCATCATCGACCCGTTTTTTAACCTGTTTATCTTCGCTGGTATTGTCAACGTGATTTTCGCGTCGTGGAAGCGCGAACGGCTGACGACGCCCATTCTCACGCCAAAATCGGAGTGGACGTACCTGCTCATCGGCGGACTCGTGCTGGGATTGGCCATCATCACCAAAGGCCCCGTTGCTTACCTCATTGTGGGGTTGGTGCTGCTGGTTTACTGGGCGTTGAGCCGGTTCCGGTGGTTCATCTCGCCCGTGCAGTTTATTGGTTTTTCATTGGCCGCGTCGGTAGCGGGCCTGGCGTGGGGCGGCCTGGAGACGTACCTACACGGGCCGGTGTTCGTGCGTGAGTTTCTGACCTACAACGTCCGGCTGTTCAGCACCCCCGACGCGGGGCACGGCGGTTTTCCGGGCTATCACGTCGTGGTACTGCTCATCGGCTGTTTCCCGGCGTCGATCTTTGCGATCCGAGCGTTTGCTCCGCTGTTCATCGAGCGAAGTTATCAGCGCGAATTCCGGCGGTGGATGCTGATGCTGTTCTGGGTGGTGCTGATACTGTTCAGTGTCGTGCAGTCCAAAATCGTGCATTATTCATCGCTCTGCTATTTCCCTCTGACCTACCTCGCGGCCCTGACGCTGAGTCACCTCGAAGAACGCAAAATTCAGTTCAGCCACTGGCTGCGGGCGGGCCTGATTAGCGTCGGCAGCATTTTCGTGATAGCCACCATCGGGGCACCGATCTTAGCGCAGCGCATGGATTTAGTGAAATCGTGGGCCGATCAGGATCCGTTTACGCAGGGCAATCTGAGCGCGGCTATCCGCTGGACGGGCTGGGAAGCGTTGCCGGGCGTGTGGCTGCTCGTTGTGCTGTTCGCCAGTATTCGCCGGTTCAGCAACCGACAGTCGGCACAAGCGTCGATGACGTTGTTCGGCGGTATGGCCGTGTTCATCACGCTGACGCTCTGGTTTTTCATTGGCCGCATCGAAGGCATTTCGCAGGGAGCCGCCATGCGCTTTTTCGAGCGAACACAAGGGCAGAACGTCTACGTCCGCACCTACGGCTACCGCAGTTACGGCCCGTTCTTCTACACCCGCAAGCCGCCCGTCACGAACCCGAATTACTATAACGATGACTGGCTCCTGCACGGCAAAATCGACAAAGACGTACTATTTATCCGCAAAGTCTCCCCCGCCCCCACTCACCTCGACTCCCTGCCCGACGTGCGACGCACCGGCGAAGAAAACGGCTTCGTGTTTTATCGGCGACGGGCAAGGTAGGTGCTTACAACCTGATCTCTGCCGCACGGTGGCAATCCATGCATATCGTAATAGACACAAACGTATTTATATCGTAATAGACACAAACGTATTTATATCGGCCCTGCGCTCACGGCGAGGTGCTTCATTTCACTTACTTTCCTTGTGTGGGGCTGATCCCCACTTTTCAATTAACATTTCGGTTCCGTTAATCCCCGAATACGAAGATGTAGCCAAGCGGCAGATGAACGACACGGGTTTGTCGGAGCAGGACATCGACAACATCATTGATTAGTGTCGTTGCGACGGTGATAATGAGTTAGTTAGATAGATAGAAGTTCCACAGCCCGGCACATACTTCCAAAGTCGTATCGTCAGTTTGGCAATCGTGAATCCGCAGCCTATCTGATAAAATGCGATACCGCTTCAGCCCACGGCGTGTTCGACATAAATCCGTTCCGATGACGTTTGAGGATTTTGCGCCTTGTCCTCAGCCGTTAGTTCTTGCTTACAGGGCTTCTTTTTGGGTATGATAACTAACTGACAATCATAGTCTTTGTCAAAACCCTGATAGCCTAAATCTAATCGTACCCGGTGGCTGGTGAACCAACCCTTCTCAGGGGGAAATTCATGCTTTAACATTCGGTAATCGTGACTCTTACCGACCCAACATCGACTCACGTAATGAATGTACCGATCAGGGGTGGTGATAATCATAGACTTGACGGTGTGAGCTTTCTTTTGCCGCTGTACATCAGCTTTTGGTAGTCAGTATCGCCTGGCCTTTGC
>JAYTAC010000288.1:0-1621 GCA_043737755.1 Spirosoma sp. | reverse complement strand
AGCCAGACAGTGCTTGAATCGTCGGATTGGCAATCTGGACGATTTGGCTCGCCAAGTTGAGTTATGGACGAGTGAGCGCAATGAGCGGGCCGTGAAAGTGCATTGGAGTTTTACGGTGGCTACGGCTGAGGATAAACTCAAACGGTGGTATGAACAAGTCAATCCCGCAAACAAGCCAGTTGACTCTAATAGTTAAATTGGACAAGTACTAGCTTCCGTAGGCACACACTGGCAGATGGCTCTCAATGCGGGCGGAGTTGAAGGAGGGTCTTCGGGTGGTGGTTTTTTTGATCCCTCGGGCCGTGTTTTTGGCCAGCTCCACGGAGGTGGTATCTGTGCCCCAACTACGACGTATGGCGGGGCTTTCCACCTCTCTTGGAATGCCGGGTCAACGGCCCAACTCCGGCTCAGCGATTGGCTGACCAATGATCCCAATGTGCAACAAGTTAACGCCATCACGACTATTCCTTCCGTATCCGGCCCCAGCTTTTTTTGTACGACGGCTCAGTTTGTTCTTAGCAATGCCCCGGCAGGTGCGCCAGTCACCTGGTCGGTTAGCCCCTCTTCGGCCGTTTCACCCTCGACGGGTTCTGGGTCAACAGCTAATGTGACAAAAATAGGTGGTGCTGATGCAACCATTACCTTTTTGGTGGGATGTAATGCCACCCAAGGATTCACTTATAATTTTCATTGTGGGGATTACAGCAGTTCAAACTATCCAGTTTCAGGCCCCAGCAATGCAGGTTGCAATCAGACGGTTTATTATTCGACCAATCAATTGCCCGGTGCAACTTCATATACTTGGTTCTGGCCTAACGGGTGGACAAATGCTTCGGGTCAAGGCACTCGTAATTTATCTGTGACAACAAATAATGCGAGTGGGCAGGTTGGTGTACGTGTAGCTGCCTGTGGGGGACAGGGAGGTAGTCCAGGGACTATATATACTTCGGTCAGCGGCTGCTTTGCCCGAATGGCAGTCTATCCTAACCCCAGTAGTGATGTTGTTCAGATCGAGTTTGATCAAACCGATGTGGCCGATTTGTTACCTGAACGATTGACGTTGTATAGTGAACGGTCCACCAAGCCGGTCAAAATCGTCAACATCAAAGAAATATTTGATAAAAAAGCGTTTCGAGACGGCAACAAGGTTGATGTGGACGTGCATAGTCTACCTCGTGGGGTCTATTATATTCACTTGACCAGCCCTAAACAGAAAGCGGGCGAGGTAGATCGCATCCGGGTTATTTTGAATTGAGTAGCTTTAGTTGCTTGTGAGCAGAAGCCAGCAGACTGTAAAGAGTTGCTGGCTTCTTTTTTTGACTGCTTGCCAAAAAGACGAAATTTTTTGCTAACCTTCTATTTCATAGATAGTTAACTGTGCGTGGTGAAAGTTTTGTACCACTTCTACAGTCAACCCCACTGATACCCGACCACCCCAGACGTATTGGGAGCCAATCTTTTTTGGAATCAGAAGTTCTAATTTGGGAGCGTCGTCGAAACGAAAAAGCCATAAAAGTAAATTGGTCTTTCACCACTGATAAGGCAAGAGTGACGCTCAAGAACAGATACGGGGAAGTAGGGACTTTTGATACCTAAAACTAAATTGTCATAACACTAGTTG
>JAYTAC010000287.1:0-1623 GCA_043737755.1 Spirosoma sp. | reverse complement strand
TCGAAACCTAAACTTATCGTTACACCACTCAATGACCGGGTGTACGTTCACACCTCGTACGGAATTTATCAGAAAACCGCTTTCCCGTCCAATGGGCTGATCCTCAAAACGAACGATGGTATTGTATTGGTGGACACCGGCTGGGACACTAAGGACAATACGGACAACACCCGGCAGCTACTCCGGTGGATTGCGGATAGCCTGCATCAATCCGTTCGGTTTTGCATCGTCACGCACGCCCACGAAGACCGCATGGGGGGTATCGGCGAACTCAGGAAAGCGGGCATACGGGTTATCAGTACACCCTTAACCGCTCAAAAGTCGGTTAAGCTGGGGTACGAAGCTCCCGAAGGCATTTTGTCCGCCGATACAACATTCACCGTCGGACAAGTGCCAATCCGCTGTTATTTTCCGGGAGAAGGACATACCAATGATAACATCGTGGTTTGGCTACCCGATCAGCAGATCTTGCACGGTGGCTGTTTTGTAAAAAGTGTAGCGGCTTTCGGTATGGGTAACATTGCCGATGCGAATCTGGATGAATGGGCTAATTCGGTTCGGAAGGTGATCGACCAATTTGGCATGGCTAAAATCGTAGTACCCGGTCACGAGGAATGGAGCAATGCTAAGGCACTGGAACATACATTACGGTTATTAGCGAAGCAAGCGACATCCCGACGTTGACGATAATGAGATGGTCTTGAAAAGCCGGACTGTGTAGGTACTTAACTTTACACGGCCATGCAAACCTCAGACAAACCGAGACAGACTCGGCGCAAATTCGATCAAGAGTTCAAAACCGAAGCCCTACGAATGGTGGCCGAAGGTCAATCAGCCTGTGCTGTTGCTCGTTCACTCAGCGTGAGCCAAAAGCTGATCTATCGCTGGAAGGATCAGCAAACGAATCAAGCGGGCAAGGAAAACACCAGCCGGGCCGACGAACTTGACCAACTCAAAGCCCAATTAAAGCGGGTTGAGATGGAGCGGGACACGTTAAAAAATCGGACCGCCAAAGCGGCACTCATCATCGTTGGCCAACCGACTTGACGATCATGTGCCAATTTGTCAAAAAACATAGCTGGGAGTATTCGGCAGGTGTTCTGTGTGAAGTCGTTGGCCTTAGTCACAGGGCTTATTATGCGCATACGGCTGGACAAACCTACCGGCTGACAGCCCAAAAGGAACAGCAGCATACGGCGGTCAAATACCTGTTCATCGAACATAAACGACGCTACGGCAGTCGCCGGATTTTACGGGCATTGAAGGGGGCCGCCCGAGCGGGTCAAAGGGGAAACAATAGGGCGTGATGCGGTTCGCAAAGCAGTAGTGGAGAGTGGGTTGTGGGCTATTCAGCCACGTAGTTCTGTACCCCGAACCACCGATAGCCGCCACCGTCTGGGTTTGATCCCCAATTTTTTACTGACCCACAATTGGTTGGCCCGTTGGCCCTAACCAATTGTGGGTCAGCGATATTAAGATTTTTCTTAGTAACTGGACCGCGCGGCGGACCGTAAAGAATTACGTTAAGAACGTGTTGGGGAATTATATTTTGCCAAGCCGTCAAATTCGTTGTAGCATGATCTGAATGTTGGCCAAATACATCCAACTCACCGAAGATGATAG
>JAYTAC010000286.1:0-1624 GCA_043737755.1 Spirosoma sp. | reverse complement strand
TGCGAAGCAGAACGCTCTCGCGCATCCGCTGATATTTACTGATGACGACCGACGACGCCAGCACCAAAAGACCCGTCAGGATGCTGAACAGGGCCATAAACCGGATCACGAACGAGATTTGACTCAGGATATCGTCGACCGTTTTCAGGATCAGGCCGAGGTCGATGGCCGACACGTTCGGGAACCCGCTCACCAAACCGCGCTGAAGTACCGCCGACGTTTTGTTGTCGGGAACGCGCGTCATCAGGACGTGAAACTGCGGAGCCTGCTCCAGCACCCCCGACGGAAACACGATCAGGAAATTGGTTTGCACCCGGCTCCAGTCAACCTCGCGGGTGCCGCCCACAATGGCCGCGATGGGCGCACCCTGCACGTTGAAATTCAGCGTGTCGCCGAGTTTGACGTGCAGCCGGTCCATGTAATCTTTCTCAATGGAAATGTAAATGGCTCCGTTAGCCTGATACGGTCCTTTTCCGGCGGCTATTTTCTCCGACGAAATCAGGCTGTCGCGGTAGGTGACGCGGTATTCGCGGGTGAATGCCCAACTCGGTGCCCGGTTGGTAGAGTCAGTGCGGATTGTGTCGCCGGGCTGGTCGGGGCGGGGCGGGGGTGTTTTGCGGGCTGATGCGGTCTGGCCGTTGATGTCATTCAGCCGCATCGTCACCACGGGTACTTGTTGCAGTACGGGCAAATTTTGTTGTTTTACCAATGACCGTACCCCCGCAAGCTGCTCATTCTGAATGTCGAATAGGACCATGTTCGGCTGGTTGCCACTGCTCGACAACTGCACCCGGCCCAGCAATAGCCCCTGCGTCAGATACAGTGTTGCAATCAGGAACGCCCCCAGCCCAATGGCCGTCACGAGGATAAGCGTCTGGTTGTTGGGCCGGTATAAATTCGCTAAACTTTGCCGCCAGACGTAACTCCACGACGTAGGGAAAAACCGGCGCACCAACGCAATCAGGCCCAGACCGAGCATCGTGAGGACACCGAACGCAACGGCTAAACCGCCCGTGAAGCCCACCGCCAGCGGGAGATTGCGGGTTTGCAGGTAAGCGAATCCAACAATAAACCCGACAATGAGGAGGTACACGGCCCACCGCAGCGGGTCGCGGCCACTGAGGTCATCCTCATACGACGTGCGCAACGCACGGAGGGGCGACACGTTGCGAATGGCCAACAGCGGCAGCAACGCGAACAGCACCGAGATGAGCAGTCCCGTGGCAATGCCGCTCAAAATAGCCGGTCCCGACAGGGTAGTCTGCACCGTTATTGGCAGAAAATCGCCGAATACGCGCGGCAAAATCAACTGCACCGCCGATCCCAGCACGGCTCCGACGGTAGCACCAATCAGGCCCATGAGTGCGGTCTGGAGCAGATAAATCAACAACGCCTGCCGACCACTTGCGCCCAACGTCCGCAGAATGGCCACCGACGCAATCTTCTCTTTCACGTACAACTGCACCGCACTGGCCACGCCCACGCACCCCAGCAGCAGGGCCACAAACGCGACCAAACTCAGGTATTTGGTGAGGTCGGCGAAGGAACGTCCGGTTTGTTTTTTGCGCCCGGCAACGGTGTCGTAACTCACGCCGTCCTTGTCTAATCGGCCCGAAATTGTTTT
>JAYTAC010000285.1:0-1626 GCA_043737755.1 Spirosoma sp. | reverse complement strand
ACCCTGTTGGCGATCACGTTCCTGAGCAGTTGCCAGCGTTTATTTGACGAAGCGGACATTCAGCGCAACCCTAACGCGGTGACCGACGTGGACGTGGCCACACTGCTGGCCGGTACGCTCCTCGGCGTGGCGATGCTCCACGAAGATACCGACGTGCGCATCGCGTCGATGTGGGCGGGCGAACTGGCCGGGCTGTCCCGCGCTCATCAGGGTTTCGGGCAGTACATCGTCTCGTCGCAAAGCTTCAGTTGGGGTACGCTGTATCCGGTGGCGGGGCAGGCCCGGTTGATCCAGAATAAAGCCGATGCGGTGGGCGATAAATGGACGAAGGGCGTTGGGCAGGTGCTGGAAGCGTTGGTTATTGCCAAAGCCACGGCCCTTTACGGCGACGTTCCCTACAGTCAGGCATTCAACGAAACGACGTACCCCACGCCGACCTTTGATAAGCAGGCGGATGTATACGCAGCCCTGCAAACTACGCTCGACAACGCCATCGTCAACCTGTCGGCTACGTCGGGATTAGCCTTTGTCACGCAGGATTTCATGTACCGGGGCGACGTAGCGAAGTGGAAAGCGGCTGCTAACACGCTGAAAGCGAGACTATACCTACACACCGGCGAGTACGCCAAAGCGGTAGCCAGTGCCGGGTCGGGCATCGGCAGCACAGCGGGCGATCTGCTCATTCCGCACGGCACGAGTCAGGGGGTGGACCTGAATCAGAACTACGATTTTTTCCGGGTCAGCCGGGCGGGGGACACGGGTTTCGACGGTGCGTACTTGACTGCGCTGCTGCAATCCCGAATTAAATCGGCCAATACCAAGACCGACGAAACCGCGCTCTACAATCACTACATCAAGGTTGGCATTACGGCCACGGGCAGTCTGGACCCCAACACCACCGACGGGGCATTCACGGCCAACGCGCCCCACCCCATCCTGACGTACTACGAAAACCAGTTGATTCTCGCCGAAGCGCAGGCCCGGCTGGGCGTTACCGACCGGGCATTGGCCGCGCTCAATGTTGTTCGGGTCGGGTTGGCAACGGGCTACCTCAACGGCAAAACGATTTCGGCCACGGGTCGGAAATACGATGCCTACACGCCGGATGATTTCGGACCGACCGGGCTGGCCAATCCCGCCAAATTGGCGACGGTGCAAACGGCCTTGCTCTACGAGATCATCAGCCAACGCTACCTGGTTTTTCTGATGCAATACGAAGCTTTCACGGATTATCGTCGTTTGGCGAAAGCGGTGCCGGTGGTGCAGTTGCCTATCCCGCTGTATGCCGGTACGAAAAAGCCGCAGCGGTTCATTTACCCGCAGGGCGAGGTAAACACTAACCCGAACGTGCCTAAACCCCTGCCCGATCAATTCACGAACGTGCCCATTTTTTAGTAACTACAGTACCACCCACCGTCCGATGAACACCACCAAAACTTTACCGGCCCTGTCGGAAAGCACGTTTTTGCGGTTTGTCAATTTCATTGCCCTGTATTTTGCCGAAGGTCTTCAGATGGGGATGCTGTTTGTCGGCATTCCGGCCTGGTTAGCGATGGCGGGCAAAACGCCGGGCGAGATCGGGGGTTTTGCTGCCGCCTGTGCCCTGCCGTGGACGTTTAAGTTCGT
>JAYTAC010000284.1:0-4267 GCA_043737755.1 Spirosoma sp. | reverse complement strand
CCGTGCCGTACCAGGCCGAAGTTGAAGACTTTATTGATTTTCTCAAATCTAAGCAACAGAAAGAAAATCAATCGGTGAAACGTCCCGTGTTTGGCAGTGCCAAAGGCCAATTTCACATGTCGCCGGATTTTGACATGCCGCTGGACGATTTCGCTGACTACCAATAATGGATTTGCTGCTCGATACCCACGCCCTGATTTGGTTTCTGAATGGTGATCCCGACAACTTATCTGCCAAGGCTCGCGCGGTCATCGAAGACGAGCAGAACACATCGTTTGTCAGCGTAGCGACGCTGTGGGAAATGGCCATAAAAATCAGGCTCGGTTCGCTCACCTTCGAGCCGGGCTACGAAAATCTACTGGCACTTATAGACAACAATGGATTCGGCGTCCTGCCAATCACGTTTGTGCATACGCGCGAATTATTGGTGCTTGACGCGAATTATTGGTGCTTGATATGATACACAAGGACCCGTTCGACCGGGTGTTGATTGCACAAAGTCTGGTTGAGGGATTGACACTGGTAACGAAAGACGAGAACATCCATCAGTATCCCGTACAGTGGCTTTGGTAGAATCCAGACTGTCTGTAACACCTTTATACCTACTTTTACCGCCACATTTTGTATCGTATTTATCAATCGTTTATACCCTAATACCAATGGAAAAAATTAAAGTGGCGAACCCGGTTGTCGAACTGGATGGCGACGAAATGACGCGCATCATCTGGAAATTCATCAAAGACAAACTGATTCTGCCCTACGTCGACGTCGACATTAAATACTATGACCTCGGCATCGAGTACCGCGACGAAACCAACGATCAGGTAACCATCGACGCGGCCAATGCCATCAAAGAATACGGCGTCGGCATTAAGTGCGCCACCATCACGCCCGACGAAGACCGCGTTAAAGAGTTTAACCTCAAGCAGATGTGGAAGTCGCCCAACGGCACGATCCGCAATATTTTGGACGGCACCGTCTTCCGCGAGCCGATTGTGATGAGCAACGTGCCGCGTCTGGTGACCAACTGGACGGCCCCCATCATCATTGGCCGTCACGCATTCGGCGATCAGTACCGCGCCACCGATTTTGTGGTGCCCGGCCCCGGCAAGCTGACCATGAAGTTTGAAGGCGAAGACGGCACGGTGATGGATTTCGAGGTGTACAAGTTCAAAGCGGCCGGTGTGGCGATGGGCATGTACAACGTCGATGAGTCGATTCGGGGGTTTGCCCGCGCCTGCATGAACATGGCCCTGCAAAAAGGCTGGCCGCTGTATCTGTCGACCAAAAACACGATCCTGAAAAAATACGACGGCCGGTTCAAAGACATTTTCCAGGAAATCTACGACGCCGAATACGCCGGAAAAGTCCAGTATGAACACCGGTTGATCGACGATATGGTGGCCTCGGCCCTGAAGTGGGAAGGCAACTTTGTGTGGGCCTGCAAAAACTACGACGGCGACGTACAGTCCGATACGGTAGCGCAGGGTTTCGGGTCGCTGGGCCTGATGACGTCGGTACTCGTTACGCCCGACGGCAAGGTTATGGAAGCCGAAGCCGCCCACGGCACCGTCACGCGCCACTACCGGGAATACCAGAAAGGCAACAAAACGAGCACCAACCCCATCGCGTCCATTTACGCCTGGACGCGCGGGTTAGCCTTCCGGGGGCAGTTGGACAATAATCAGCCCCTGATCGACTTCGCCAACGCGCTGGAGCATGTCTGTGTGGAAACGGTCGAAAGCGGCAAGATGACAAAGGACTTAGCCCTGTCGGTGTTCCCCAACGGCACGAAGCTGATGGCCGGTGAGCACTACATGAACACCGAAGATTTCTTAGACGCGCTGGACACCAATTTGAAAGCGAAGCTGGCGTAAGAGATGATCGATGGTATTCAGGCGGGCTATTCCAGGGATGGGGTAGCCCGCCTTTTTCAACGCTAATTGATTACCTTGCTTGGCGACTAACGCATTATCAGTATGCAGGCTGTTAAACAGATTGTCAGGCCCGACGAATACGGTCGGATCATCATTGACCTGCCAGCCGAGTTTCGGGCGGAACAGGTGGAAGTGATTGTGCTTCAGTATCCAGGCGAATCGAATCAGGAAACAATGGCCCCGGACTCTACCCTAACCGAGGAGCAGAAGCTACTATTGGCGTTTCCCGTCGCTACAGAGGATGACCTGCTATTTATCGAAGAAAAAAGGCAGCACGTTAACGAATGGAAATAGCCTGCTTAGACTCGACCGTGCTGATTGAGCATTACCGGGCGAAAGACAAAACCAGTACATTCCTGTTTCGTTTGATTCAGGCGTATACCGTACAGGTTCCTTCTATTGTCCGGTACGAAGTGCTGAGAGGTGATCGGTCGAAAGATAATTTCTGGCTGAACTACTTCGCTAACAAGACCGTACTCTCATTCGACAACGCATGTGCCGGTACGGCGGCTTTTATCTACGCCACACTAAAAGCGAACAATCAGCTTATTGGTGCAGAGGATATTCTGATTGCCGCTACAGCTCTTACCTACAACCTGCCGTTGGCAACCATCAGTACGAGGCACTTTTCTCGCGTCGATAATCTGCGGCTCATCACGCCGGATCAGTTTCAGTAGTGACTCCCGCTTTCACGTTCCCCGAAAATTAGATTGTTATGAAACAGATCGTTGTTATGCTGACTGTCACCCTTTTGCTGTCTGTCAGCTCGTTTGCCAAACCACCCCGCAAACCCATGAAAACCACGCTTCAGCACGTCGTACTGTTTAAGTTCAAGCCCGAAGCGACGCCCGAAAAAGTAGCCGAAATCGTGGCCTCGTTTGAAGCCCTGCCGTCGAAAATAAAGGAGATCAAAGACTTCAAGTGGGGCACCAACAACAGCCCCGAAAAACTCGATAAGGGCCTGACTCACGCGTTTATTCTGACGTTCGACAACGAGAAAGACCGGGATACCTACCTGCCACACCCGGCTCACAGAGCGTTCGGCAGCGTCGTTGGCCCGTGGTTAGCCGACGTGACGGTCGTGGATTTCGTAAATCAGGGGAAGTGACTTGGGGAAGCAATAAGGCGTTCCTGACGCGTTTGGTGAAGAAAATGAAAAACCTGGCTGATGCCGGGTTTTTCATTTATAATTCCAGCACTTCCGCCACGTTCATCACAAACCCGTTCAGCACATCTTCGCCGGAAAGCGTTTCCGTGAAAGGCTTTGTTACTGGCTCATGGTCAGGGCGGTAAATCGTGGTAGTTTGCGTCTGCGGGTCAACTAACCAACCGAGCCGAACGCCATTTTTGATCCACTTGTCCATTTTTTCTTTTAGCTCCTTCAGGCTATCGGATTCGGATCTGACTTCGATGATAAAGTCCGGGCAGAGGTGCGCAAACTTTTTTAGTTCTTCAGGCAACACACGCATCAGCCGCTCTTTACTGATCCAACCTACGTCGGGTGCTCGCATCGATGTGTCTGGCAAGGTGTAGCCACCGTTGGATTCAGACGTGCGGCCAGCTTTCGTTTGGCGGTTCCAGTTGCGAACCTCACCAAAGAGTTCGCCATTTGTAAAACTGCTTTCTAATCCGGTGGGGGGCATAATAATGATATGGCCAGCTTCGTCGCGTTCGATGCGCAGTTCCGGATTGGCCAGACAGAACGCGTACAGCTCGTCGTCGGAGAAGACGTTGATGTTCGGCGGTATGGTTAGCGTGATGGATTGCATACGCATTGATCGTTTTTACCAAAGATAACTAAAGGGGTCTGTATCAGCCCACCGGTTAACCGGTGGAGCCGCTGAAAATCACAAGTTCTTCTCCACAAACTCCGTCATCATCGTGTAGAGGTGCAGCCGTGTGTTGCCGCCCGAGATGCCGTGGGCGCGGTTGGGGTAATAAAACGACTGGAAGGACCTCCCGGCCGTGATCAGTGCGTCGGCAAAGGCCACCGAGTTCTGGAAATGCACGTTGTCGTCGCCCGTGCCGTGAATGAGCAGAAACGGCCCGCGCAGTTTGGCCGCGTGGGTCACGGGTGAATTGTCGTCGTAGCCGCTGGCATTTTCCTGCGGGCGTTTCAGGTACCGCTCGGTGTAGATGCTGTCGTAAAATCGCCAGTTGGTGACGGGTGCCACCGAGATGCCCGCCTTGAACACGTCGGCTCCCACCGTCATGCACAGCGCACTCATGTAGCCGCCGTAACTCCAGCCCCAGACGCCCACCCGTGCCGGATTGACGTAAGGCAGCGTTTTGAGCTGACGGGCCGCCGAAATCTGATCGTCGGTTTCGAG
>JAYTAC010000283.1:0-4267 GCA_043737755.1 Spirosoma sp. | reverse complement strand
CAGCCGACGGACCATCGCCCGTGAGTTCTCGACGCTCACGGCGGCATCCACGTCGCCGTGAAAGACCCGGAACGGCACCTTCCTGACCCGCCGGTCGTAGCGGGCCGTATCGCCACCGCCACAGATGGGAATGGCAGCGGCAAACAGCGTTGGGTTGCGGTGCACGGCCTCGAACGTACCGAAACCGCCCATCGACAGGCCCATGACGTAGATTCGTTTGGGGTCGACGCGCTCGGTTTGGGCCACCTGCCGAAGCAGCGACACGGCCGCGTCGAGCGACGGCGTCGGCGGGCGCGAGTAATCAAACCCGAATAGGATGGGAGAAGTCGAGCGGTCGACCGTCGCCGAACTCCAGTAGCCCTCGGCGGGGCACTGCGGCATGAGTACGATGCAGGGGAAATTTTGCCGGTTTTCGGGCGTCAGAAATAGTTTCGCGCCGTGGGTGAGCTGCTTTTCGTTGTCGCTGCCCCGTTCGCCCGAGCCGTGCAGGAGCATAATCAGCGGGTAGGTCCGGGTTTGGTCGTAGTTCTCGGGGAGCAGAATCCGGTAGGGTAGGGCCTGTCCCGCCGGGCTGGTGGACTCGCGTTTTTGGTAGAGACTCAGGTCCTGCGAACGGACAGGAAGGTTAATGGCAAGCAGGAGCAGACAAAGGATAGGTTTCATAGGGCGTAATAAGGGCCGTCGGCTCCTGATTTACTTTCCCAGCCACTCCTTGAACTCGGTCATGCGGTCGCCACTGACGAAAACGTCGTGCCGGGATCTGGGCAGTAAATCAAGCTTGAGTTTACCGGCCGAGAAGGTGTGAATGGTTTGGATGGCGGGCAGCGAAACCAAAAACTGGCGGCTGATGCGGAAAAACCGCCGGGGGCTGAGCAATTGTGTCAGCTTGTCCAAACTGTAATCGACGGGCAGGCTCAGTCCGTCTTTGGTGACCAAGAAAACGATCTTCTCTTCGAGGTAAAAATAAGCGACGTCGGCCGTTTCGATGCTGCGGATTTTGGTGCCCACCGTAATCATGAACCGCTCCTTGTAGTCGGTCGATCTGGGTTTGCCGATTAGATTGAGCAGCGTCTCGAGGTCGGGGGTTGGCGGGGTTACCGAACCCGACGCAAACTGCTTTTTGAGGGCCTTGAATTTCTCGATAGCCGCCACCAACTCGTCGTAATTGATGGGTTTGAGCAGGTAGTCGATGCTATTGACCTTGAAGGCCTGAATCATGTATTCGTCGTAGGCAGTCGTGAACACAACGGGCGTCGTCAGGTTGGCCTGCTCAAAAATGCGGAAACCCAAATCGTCTTCGAGGTGAATGTCCATGAACACCAGATCGACGGACTGATCGGGCTGACCAAACCACACAACGGCTTCGGCAACGGACGGAATTCGGGCCAGCACGTTGATGGCCGGGTCGTATTTGTGGAGCAGACTTTCGAGCCGTTTGGCCGTCAGGTTCTCGTCTTCGATGATGACTACGTTCATACGTCTAAGAAAGCGAAAGAGTAAAAGAGCGAATTGGTGAAAGGGTAGTCTGCCGGTTGGCCTTCGCTCCGCTTCGGCGCGGGGCCGCCCATGCGGTCCGATTTCACTCTTTCGCTCTCTCACCAAGCAAGGGAACCTTCACCACGAAGCTTTCCTCATTCTCGCTGATCCAGACGGGCCGGTCGGTGAGCAGGGCGTAGCGGTTGATGATATTTTGCAGCCCCACACCCGTGGACGCTTCCGACTGCGGACGGAGTTGCCGGTTGTTGCAAACCACCAAGCAGTCACCGTCCAGCCCAATCTGCACCCGCAGCGGTTCTTTGACCGACATCCGGTTGTGTTTCACCGCATTCTCGACCAACAGTTGCAGCGTCAACGGCGCAATGCTGTAGCGGCTCTGGTCGGCTTCGGGCACGTTGACAACCACGTCGAATTTGTTCTCGAAGCGGATGTTGAGCAGAAACTGGTACGCCTGAATGAACTCCAATTCGGTTTTGAGCAGCACCCGCTCGTTGTCTTTTTGTTCGAGAATGTAGCGATACGCCCGCGACAACTGGTCGATGAACTTCTCCGACAACTCGGCGTCTGCATGAACTAACGACGACAGGATGCTCAGGCTGTTGAACAGAAAATGCGGGTTTACCTGGCTTTTGAGAGCCGCAAACTGAGCCTGTACGTTTTCTTTTTCGAGTCGTTCGGCCCGGAGCTGCACGTCCTGCAACCGGCGGTTTGTCCGGCGGTTAGCCGCTAAATAAAACGCCGACAGCAGGGCCATAACGGTCAGCCCATTGTTGACGCGTGTCCGTTGTTCGCGGCTGGCCTGCCGTTGCTGGGGCGTAGATGGCGGACTGCCGGGTGAGCGTCCCCAGGGTGGTTCCTGTTTGTAAACGGTAAACTGATTTTCCAGAAAACCGTTCAGGCCGCGTTGCAGCGAGTGAAACCCTTCGTTGAACACCACGGCCATGACACTGGCGACCAACAGGGTAACGAGTTGAGCCGGAATGCGGAACTCTACCAGAAATCCGTCGCCAAACCAGTCGAACAACCGCCGTTGAATCCATTCGGTGATGCTGATCCAGATGTAGAAAAACAGGATCGACAGCAGGATTTCCATGACAAAGAACGGAATCCGGCTTACCCGAAATGCCCAACTGGGACTACTGATGTTTACGTATAGCCGAATCGGCCAGTACACTACGAACACGCTTAGGGCGAGCTGCCATTTCTGCCGGTTCGTCAGGCGGTTCGATAGGGTAGTGCTGGTCATTGCGCAAAACTACACCCGGCTGGATAACGGCAAAAAAGAAACCGGTGGAATGCCGACTTCAATAAGCGGAATGCCGACTTTTCAATCACGAACGAATGGCAACCAGTTTCTGGGCGGGCTGTTCCCCGATCACAAACGTTTTAACGACCGTATTGCCGGCGACGGCGACGGCCAGCCGGTAGGTTCCGTTGGCTAATTCGGCGATGTTAAAATACTGACGCAGGCCGTTGCGCAGGTCTACATTTGCGCTGTAGAGTACGTTACTCTCGGTATCGCGAAGGGTCACGACGGCGTTGGATTCGTCACGGGCGACAAGTAGTTTAACCCGTTGGTCGCTGGTGATTGTAACGCTCGTTTCGGGCGTTTTTGGGTTGGTCGTTTGGGCGAACGATGCGGTTCCGGCTACCAGACCCAGCATCAGAATGAACGTGTTTTTCATGGCTTATTTTGTTTTTGTCTTGTTTGACTGTAACAAAGGTGCTACCCGGCCTTCGCCCCCAAAACTAAACCTCGCCGAATGACGTTTTCTGTAGTACGAATCTGACTTTTAAGTAGTTAAATGGTTACCGGGTTTTAATTTCGTCAGTAGAAATCATAAGACGCCGGGCAGGATACCAGTTGAAAGAGTCGTATTTTTGCACTCAAACCCCGCTCAATAATGAAGTGCCTTCTGTTTGGCCTGACGCTGCTGCTGGTTGGCTGCGGCCCGTCGTCTACCAAAACCGACAAACCCACCACCGAAACTATTGCAGCCGCGTTTAGGCTGCCGTATGACCTTGCCGTACCCGATGAGACGACGACGCTCCCCAACGCACTGAAAGAAATATCGGGACTGACCTATTACAAAGACGATCAACTGCTGTGTGTGCAGGATGAGGACGCCGTCGTGTATGTGTTCGATACGAAAAAGCAGAAAATAGTGTATGATTTCGGCTTCGGTGGCCGGGGCGATTTTGAGGGGATCGAATACGTGAACGGCGAGGTCTACGTGCTCGAAAGCAACGGGAATCTGTACCGGTTTGCACCGCCCGCCAATACTGACCCCGTCGAAACCGAAGTTGCCCAAAACATCCGGCGCACCCAAACCGATTTGCCCGCCGGTACGGAAGTGGAGGGGCTGGGTTACGAACCCAAAACGAAGCGGCTACTGATTGCCGTCAAAAAGGGCGGGGGGCAGTCGAGCGACCGGGCCATCTATTCGTTCGATTTGCTCAACCGGGCCGTTTTCAAGGATATGCAGTTGAACGACGAGCAACTAAACGGGGCGGGCGTCGACCCCAAAACGTACAAACCGTCGGGTGTTGCCGTGCATCCGCTCACGGGCGAGTGGTACGTGCTGACATCGGCCGGAAAACGGCTGCTCATCACTAACCGGCAGGCTCAGATTATCGGCACCGTACCTCTCGACCCGAAGCAGTTTCGCCAGCCCGAAGGCATCTGTTTCGCGCCCAACGGCGATCTGTTCATCGCCAGCGAAGGCGACGGCAAAAAAGGAAGCGTGATGCGGTTTGGGTACAGAAGAGA
>JAYTAC010000282.1:0-1631 GCA_043737755.1 Spirosoma sp. | reverse complement strand
ACTCGTTACCCATGTTGACGAGTTTCTTACCCTCGTCGTTGGATACACTCGTGACCGGAATACCCGTCATCATCGCTACGACTTCGGCCACGCTTTCTTCGTTGACCGTGTAACGACGCTTTTTTGTGTCCTCTTCCCACGCCTGCTTGGCGCGGTCAAGCTGATCGATCAACCGCTTTTCCTTGTCGCGGAGTTGAGCGGCTTCCTCGTATTTCTGGCTTTTAACAACCTGATTCTTTTCCTTCTTGATGTTCTCGATCTGCTCTTCGAGCTTCAGAATATCCTCGGGAACGGTGATGTTCAGGATGTGAACGCGGGCACCCACTTCGTCCATCACGTCGATGGCTTTGTCGGGCAGGAACCGGTCCGAAATGTACCGCTCCGACAACTTCACGGCGGCTTCGATGGCCTCTTTCGTGTAGTTGACGTGGTGGTGCTCTTCGTACTTATCTTTGATGTTGTTGAGAATCTCGATGGTCTCGTCAATCGACGTGGCATCGACCATCACCATCTGGAAACGACGGGCCAACGCACCATCTTTCTCGATGTACTGACGGTATTCGTCCAACGTCGTGGCACCAATGCACTGAATGTCGCCCCGCGCCAATGCAGGCTTGAACATGTTCGACGCATCGAGGGAACCCGAGGCACCGCCGGCACCGACAATCGTGTGCAACTCGTCGATGAACAGAATTACTTCCGGCGATTTCTCCAGTTCGTTCATCACCGCTTTCATCCGCTCTTCAAACTGACCCCGGTATTTTGTACCAGCGACCAACGATGCCAGGTCCAGTGTCACGACGCGCTTACCGAACAGCACCCGCGATACTTTTTTCTGCACGATGCGCAGGGCCAATCCTTCCGCAATGGCCGTTTTACCAACGCCCGGCTCGCCGATAAGGATCGGGTTGTTTTTCTTCCGGCGGCTCAGGATTTGGGCTACGCGTTCGATTTCTTTTTCCCGGCCCACGATTGGATCGAGTTTGCCGATTTCGGCGAATTTTGTCAGGTCACGACCAAAGTTGTCGAGTACCGGCGTCCGCGACTTCTCAGACCCTTTGGTGTCTTTGCCAGTTCCGGCACTGCCGCTGCCCCCAAACATACCCCGGTCGTTGTCGTCATCGTCGGTCTCGCTCGCCATCGTCGGGCGAGTTCCCGTTGATTGATATTCCAGCATCTCCTTAATGACTTCGTAGTTGACATTAAACTTGTTGAGAATCTGCGTGGCAACGTTGTCTTCGTCGCGCAGAATCGACAGCAGCAGGTGCTCCGTCCCGATGAGCGGGCTTTTGAAAATTTTGGCTTCCAGATACGTAATCTTCAGCGTTTTCTCCGACTGACGGGTCAGGGGAATATTCGCCAGGTTTTTCACATTGTTGGTTGCCGTTCCTTTCGTTGCCTGTTCGACAGTGATCCGGAGTTCGTCAAGCGATATGCCGAGTTTCTTCAGCAGCCCGACTGCCACACCCTCACCTTCCCGGATCATGCCCAGCAACAAGTGCTCGGTTCCGATGTAGTCGTGGCCTAAACGCAGGGCTTCCTCCCGACTCAGCGAGATGACTTCCTTTACGCGGTTTGAGAATTTTGCTTCCATTCGCTTTGGGTCTCCTTGGGTAACCGTAATACTGGTT
>JAYTAC010000281.1:0-1639 GCA_043737755.1 Spirosoma sp. | reverse complement strand
GTAGTGGGCATCAAAAAGCAGGCTCGTACCGATGCTCTCCCGGTTCAGGGAAGTCTCGAAACAGCGGACCAGTTCGTGCAGAATACGCTCGTTGCTGACCGTTTCGGGCGCGTGGGACCGTCGTTTGGGAACGAGCAGCCCACTTAACTGGTCCCAAAAACGAGTGGGTGGTTTTTCCATTTTACTGATAACGGATTGTGTGGGTCAACGTGCATGAGAAACCGTTGAAAACCGGGCTTGTTCGACCCAGTGGTCAATTTCTGACCACCAGCAGCACGCCACCCACGATGACGACCATACCGAGGATTCGCCAGCCGTTGGCCGGGTGCAGCGCGAACCCCAGCAGGCCGTAATGATCCAGCACCACAGCGGCCAGTAACTGCCCGGCCACGCTGAGACTCACTAAGTTAGCCGTGCCTATTTTGGGAACGCTCACAATCACCGTCGTCACATACACGGCTCCGATGATGCCTCCTATCCATTTCCACCAGCTCACCTGCCTGATCGTTTCGACAGCGGGCAGCGATGCGCCTGACGCGAAGAGCAAAATCAGCAGCGATACAAAGCCGGTGCCGAACGAAACCGCAGCCGCCAGCACGGGACTGGTCAGCGACTGGCGGAGATTGGCGTTGACGCCCGCCTGAACCGAAATGGCAATGCCGGTCAAAAAGGCGAGCAGGATGTACACGTAATTCATGCGACGGAACGGGCCGGAGTCTAATGGAGAGTGCTCTCGGCTGAGATGCAAAGGTAATAAACGGGACCGCAGGCCGATGATACTGGTTGTATTTTGGCGATTGGCCGATTTTTTGATGTATTAGCAAACATGTAACTTACGGTCTCTTTCTTAACCTGGATCATCTTATCATGTTTATTATCACCCACTATACGTTGGCGGTTGTCGTCTGCTTCGTTGCCATGTTCTGCTGGGGATCGTGGGCCAACACGCAGAAGTTATCCACCCAGTCGGTGCCTACCACCATCTTCTACCGCGACTACACGTATGGTACTCTGCTGCTGAGTCTCCTGCTGGCTTTCACGCTGGGTAGTTTCGGGTCGGGGGGGCGGTCGTTCCTGACCGATTTTAATCAGGCCGACACGCAAAACCTGTGGTATGCCTTCATTGGTGGCGTGGTGTTCAACATTGCCAATATTCTGATCGTCGTCGGCATCGAACTGGCCGGGTTGTCGGTGGCTATGCCGGTGGGTATTGGTCTGGCATTAATATTGGGCGTCATCGTCAATTACCTGCGTTCGCCGGTTGGCAACGGTCAGATGCTGGCAGCGGGCGTAGCCGCCATTTTTCTGGCTGTTGTGTTCAGTGCACTGGCCCACCGGGCTAAGGGCCAAGCCGACGAGACGGTCGACAGGCGTGGCATTGCCATTTCGTTGATTGGCGGCTTTCTGATGAGCTTCTTTTTCTTTTTCGTGGCGAGTGCCATGGCCCCCGACTTCGTCAATCCGGCACCGGGTTTGCTAACGCCCTACACCGCCTTGGTGGTGTTTGCCGTTGGCGTACTCGTCAGCACCCCGCTGTTTCTGCCCATTCTGCGCCGGTATGCAGGTAAACCCGCCGACGGCGAAATCTGGTACAGCGACGTCAGCCGGCGCAACCACGTCATCGGGGTGTTGGGGGGGG
>JAYTAC010000280.1:0-1639 GCA_043737755.1 Spirosoma sp. | reverse complement strand
CGGAGGTAGCCCAGTCGGTTCGTACGTCGATGCAGAAAGTGCTGAACAATCCCGATAACCGTGCCGCCAACTATATCCGCAGCAGCATTGGCACCATTGCCAACCGCAACGGGGGCGAAAATCCATTTGCGGGTACGTTCGACGTGCGGTTGTCGAAGGTGTTCAGGACGATCAAAACGCAGAAATTAGAAGTGTCGGTCGACGTGTTCAACTTCGCCAATTTTCTGGGTCAGACCTTGGATGGGGTGATCACGAAAGGAGCCGAAGCCCGTTCGGGACGAAACTGGGGTGGTAATTTCAACCTCGGTGCGCAAACGCTGCTGATTCCCTCGGGCTTCAACGCCACCACCCGCCAGTACAATTACCGCGTGAATGAGAACGTGGGCGTTACGCAAAAGAACGGTACGCCGTACTCGATTCAGTTGGGGGCACGGTATTCATTTTAACGATCAGGACAGATTAGTAAAGCCATTGGTCGGGAGATCAATGGCTTTTTTTGTGGCCCGTCGGTAGTCCAGAACTTCGAGCGTACCGGCAACGAATACAATCCCATATTCTAATGCTGTCAGCCACAGATTTTCCTGGTAGGGCTGGCCGGAATATGTGTGGTAGGAGAGTGGAATTAAGGCCGACCAGACCAATGGATACCGGAACCGGGTAAATACCGAAGCAGCCACCAGCGTTGTGATGTACCACGGATGGACGGTCGTGGCGAAGGCAAAATAAAGCGTCAGCGTGGCTACTGTCTGGATAGAAGCGGGTACGGTACGCCAGCGAAACGCAATCCAGAGCACACTCAGCGTAGTGGTGATCGACAGCCAGAAGCCAATGCGTTCGATAGCGTTGTAGCCCTTGACCCAGTAGCCAACGGTCCGCAGCACGTAATAGACGCTGGCGTTGAACTCGAATTTCTGAAAGTACAGATTGATGCTCGAAAAGATGTTACTGACTAATTCCAGACTGGCAAAGGGCACGAACAGCAGGGCGGTTATAACGCCGGTCACTATGGCGTAACTCATGCCCTTCCGCCAGCCCAGATGACGAACAATCAGCGGTAACAGCAGCAACGGCAGCAACTTGGTCCCGATGGCCAACGCCAATGCACCCGCCGATGGAACGAATAGCTTCCGGGTAAATAACCAGGTCGACAACAATGCGAAAAAGATCATGACGGTCTCAAAGTGCAGATTACCAGTCAGTTCCAGAATCACGAGCGGATTCAGACCGTAGAGCAGAGCCAGATTGGGATTGTGTTTCAAGTGATGCAACAACCTCGTCATCAGCCACAGCGACCCGATTTCGCCAAGAATGATCGGCACCCGCAGCCAGACGATATTCCAGAATAAATCACCACCCGAAAGCCAGGCCGCCACCCCGAATAAAGCCTGATTGAATGGCGGATAAACCGTGAAATAATTGGGTGAATTGAGTTGCCGAAACAGCGTTTCATCGAGTCCGCAGGCTGTTATAATCGGCGTATCCAGCAGTTGATTTGGTAAATACAGGTAGGGATTGTAGCCATGAGCCAGCAGCCGACCGTCCCACACGAAGCGGTACACGTCGTCGGACAATTGGGGCATCGCAAACAGAAGGAGTAACCGGAAGAAGATAGCTGATGCGAAGAGAAAGCGGTTGACAG
>JAYTAC010000279.1:0-1640 GCA_043737755.1 Spirosoma sp. | reverse complement strand
GCGTCGGCGTAAGCGCGGTAGGTTGGAGCGAACTCTGCATCGTTCTGGATGGCCAATTTGAAAAGCTCCTGCGCTTTCACGTAGTTTTTGCCCCGCAGAAATAACCGGCCGATTTTGTAGTTGGCTTCGGCAAGCGACGGGCTGATTACCAGCGCGTTCTCATACTTCGTGATGGCATTACCGCCGTCGTTTTTGAGAAAATACGCGTCACCCATCGTCATTTCGATGTCGGCCCGTTCGTTTTTCTTGTCTTTCTCGTCGGCAATCGTCAGCAAACGCAGGGCTTCGGCCGGGTCGTTCGTCTGCTCCGACAAGGTGTACATTTCGGCACCCCGGATCAACACGTCTTGGTTCTTGCTTTTCGTTTGCCCAATGGCGTTGTCGATGAGCGTTTTGGCCGTTGCACGGTCTTTTTTCATCAATGCCACCCCGGCCAAACCGATGTTGTTCAGTTGGTTTTTAGCGTCGGCAGCGGCCCCTTTCTCAAAGGCAGCTTTGGCCTGATCGGCCTGACCGGTCTTAAGGTAGTAATAACCGAGATAAAACTGATTGTCGGCCGATGGTGCACTGGACGCTAACTGAGTCAATGACTGCCCTGCTTTGGTAAACCGCTCAGCGTCGATGTCTTTCAGGGCCGTTTGAACGTCCTGCGCCAGTACCGGAGCAGCTACCGACGCCCCCGCGAACAGGATGGTTAACAGCGACTTTTTCTGGTTGTTCATCATGAATGTCAGGTTGGAAATGATAAAAAATGTTAGTTGTGTCTTGTAAACAGCCAGCAAAACTAAAAAATTGTCGCCAGACCAAAAAATCAGCTATTTGGTCAGGTTGACCTCCCTATTATATCGCACGGCGGGCCACAAACCCAATTTATGGACGATCAAAGAGCCTGCGTCGCGGGCAATGTAGTTAATCAATCCGCCCCCCAGACCGGGATGGGTTTCGCGGCTGAGGATGTAAACGGACCGACGAAGCGGGTATCGCTGCATACCTAAATCCTCCTGAAACGGTTGAAAATAGTCGCTGCGGCCAACGGGATTCGTCTTGTTAGAAACTCCCACCACGCGCAGGTCGCGGGCCAGGTCGACCGATAGCGGCTCGTCGCCGTCGCTGATCCAGTTGACACCGATGAAGCCCAGTGCCGACGGATTCCTGCGCACAAACTCGATCACCTCCCGGTTGGACTTCGTCGTGAAGATACGCAGATTCTTTACGTCCGTTACATTGAGCGTGTCAAGTATGTAATCTAAGTTGCTGGAGTTGTTATTGTCGAAAACGAGCGTGATCGGCCCCCGCTGATTGCCACCCCTGAGCTGCGACCATTGTTTTGTGCGGCCGCTGAAAACGGCCCGCAGTTCATCCATCGTAATCAGGCTGTCGGTGTTGGCCCGGTTAATGATGAGAGCCACGCCGTCGGTCGCTATCTTTTCGGTGGCTCCCTTTACTTTCTGCTCATCTAATGCCAGCCGTTCGTTTTTGGTCAGTTTGCGGGTCGCAAACACCAGCCGGGCACTATCGCGAAGCATCATGTTGATCGCTTCCTGCTCGGGTTTGAATACGACGTTAAAGCGAACGTTGGGATAAATTCCCGAGTAGGCCGAGGTCAACTGAGTGACCAACGGCAGAAACGACTCATCGGC
>JAYTAC010000278.1:0-10361 GCA_043737755.1 Spirosoma sp. | reverse complement strand
GGCCTTGTCGAACTGGTTCTGCTGCTGAAGCAAATCGCCCTGTAACGTATACAGTTCGGGGGTGTCTATTCCCAGTAGTTCGGCTCGCTGGGCGTTCACGAGTGCTTTGTCGGGCTGTTGCATGGCCCGCAGGATTTGAGCGCGGACGAGGTAATACGACCCGGCGTTGTCATTTCGGCTGATGGCTTCGTCAATATCAGCCAGCGCGTCGCTCACCCGCCCCATTGCCAGCCGGACCACGGCCCGTTTGGCGTAGGCCGACGCCGGGGCCGACTGGTTGATGGCCCGCGTCAGGGCACGCAACGCGCCCTCCGCCCGGCTGCTGTCGCCCGGCTTCGGAAAATCAGGGATGCGGGCCGTCTGCCGGTTATCACTGCCACAGGCGAACAAGAAGAGCGACAGAGCGAAGGAATGAATGAGCGAATGAAAAAAAGAACCAGACTGTCTTGTTCCTGCACATTTATCCTGTCGCTCTGTCGCTCTGTCGCTCTGTCGCTCTTTCATAGTATTGACGTGAACCGGTAGAATACGCCCAGCGGCAACCGTTTCCGGTGGCTGTCGCCCATGAACAGTTCGCCCCATTCGGCATTGGGCACCGGTCCGAAAATCTGCCCGATCAGGTTGTCGAGAATCAGCGGGGAAAAGCCAAGCGAGTACAGATTGATGATAAAAAAGAAATCGTTCCGGTCGAGTAATTCGGCGCAGGACCGGAGCAGGTCGCCGAGGTGTTCTTCAAGGACCCATTTTTCGCCGTCGGGACCCCGGCCGTAAGCGGGCGGATCGAGAATGATACCGTTGTAGCGGTTGCCCCGGCGCACTTCCCGCCGGACGAACTTGGTGGCATCCTCAACCACCCAGCGGATGTCAGTCAACTGGCTGTGGTCCATGTTTTCCCGCGCCCAGCTAATGACGGGTTTCACGGCGTCGACGTGCGTGACGTCGGCACCCGCCTGTCGGGCCGCTAAGGAAGCCCCGCCCGTGTAAGCAAACAAATTCAGCACCTTCGGCGGGGCCGACAAACTACCACCCGCTGCCATCGCCTTCACGCTGTCGTAGATATAGACCCAGTTGTCGGCTTGTTCGGGAAACAAACCAACGTGCTTGAAGGCGGTCAGGGCTAATTTAAACGTAAGATCAAGTCCGCCCTGCCGAAACGACACGTACCACGGGTCGCGCATGTCGGGCGTGGTCTGCCAGTCGCCCCGCTCGGGCGACTGCCGGTCGCGCCGGAACAGCGCGTGGGTGCGCTGCTCCCAGTCGGCGTCGGACAGCGATTTACGCCAGATGGCCTGCGGTTCGGGCCGGGCGAGCACGAAAGCCCCAAACCGTTCGAGCTTTTGAAAATCGCCCGAATCGATCAGTTCGTAGTCGGGCCAGGGGGCGGGGGTGATGAGTTTCATACTAAAAGTCCCATCCGTAAAATCAACTCAAACTCATCGGGGCGGATGGGCATGACCGACAGGCGGGATTGTTTGATGAGGCCCATGTTGGCCAATAACGGATCGGCTTTGATCTGACGCAGCGACACGGGTTTGTCAAGTGCCAGCACCGGCTCCAGCTCGACCACCACCCAGCGGTTGGGCAGATCAGTGACGGTCGGGTCGGGATACGCTTCGCGCACGACTGTTGCTAATCCAACAACTCCGGGATTCGTCACGCTGTGGTAGAACAGCACCTGATCGCCCGTTTTCATGGCGTTCAGATTATTACGGGCCTGGTAGTTGCGGACACCGTTCCAGACGGCCCGGCCTTCGCCCGTGAAGTGGTGCCAGCCGTAGGCATCGGGTTCGGACTTAACGAGCCAGTGATTCATTATCAGTTAGTTAGTTGCTAAATCAGTAAGTCTATCAGTAAAACCGGTAGCAATACTGACCAACTCACCAACGGCTTGACTAACCGACTCAATAATAATCGTCCTGTTCCCGGCTTCCGCCGAAGGGTGAACCGTACTCATCATCGTCGGAGTCGGCAAAGCGGGACCCGGCCGTTTTAAACGTCAGGGCTTTTCTCAGCAGCATGATCTGACCGGTATGGTACAGGTCATGGCTGATGATCCCGTGGAGCATGTCATAATACGTGTAGTCCCGGCCGGGTACAATATCTTCGAGAAACTCGTCGTCGTCGCGCTTGTCGAGTTCGTTGATGAGTTCTTCCTGGCTCAGACTCAGCTCGATTTCGAGAGCTTCCCACTCAAAATCATCGATTTTGTCGGGTAGCGCACCAAAATCTTTGGCGGGCGTGGTAATATCGAAGTCGACGTCGCCCTGCATTTTTTTGACGCAGAAAATGCGCCAGCTCGTCATGTGAAAGACGAGTTCGGCGATGGTGTGCGTGTTGGGCGTTATTCGCTGACCGGCCATGTCGGGTGTCACTTCCCGAAGCACCTCAACCACGGATGGGCCATGCCAGGCTTCTTCGCTCTCGTAGGTCGTGTTGAGCAGATCGATAATGCGAATGAGTTCGTCGTTTGGGACCATAATCTATGTTCGTCGCCGGGTTGCCATCCGTTGCTGAGCCGCCCGGACGGGCACCTGACCGATTTTATGCTGTGTAGCCGTTGCCCGTGTTTGCCCGGTTAGGGACTGCCCAACCGGGCAATGGAATAAATAGGGGATTTCGGGCAAAGGTAGGCCAATATCAGCATAAAACAGGCGCAGCCCGGAGACCCACGCACGCACGCGGCTGTTCATCCGTCCCCGCGCTGCGCCTGCACCTGGTCAGGTCACCGGTTATTTCTTCGTCACGTGCCTTTCAGGTTGGGTCTACGTATGTCAGCGTCTACTGATACAATTTGATCGGTACTCCCCTGTTTCTATCACCTGATAGTCTAAACAGTGCATACCGAATAGTAAATACCCGTCCATCTATTCAATCCATAGCCGATATTCACAACTTGTAACCTGTGACGGAAAATTCCTGTATAACTCATTGACCGACAAACAATTGTGACGACTTTCATATGTACAGGTATCGTTAACTTACCTGAAACAGTTCAACGAATTCTGTGAACTTAAATTCGCACAATCAATGATTTTGGATCAATGCACAAACTCTCTTCACCACTAACCACTTATAAACCAATCACTCAATTATGGCCCCACACTACCACCTGAACGATGAGGAACTCATTAGAATGTACCTGCGCACACAGCAAAACAATTACTTTGAGGTTCTCTATAACCGGTACGTAACCAAGGTATATAATCGGTGTCTCTCCCTAACCAAAGACGTCTACAGAGCAGAGGATTACACGCACGACATTTTCCTGCGGGTATACGGTAACCTCAGCAAATTCAAGGAACACTCGGCCTTTTCAACCTGGCTCTACTCCATCTCCTACAATTATTGCATGGACCAGCTTCGCTCATCCAGCCGGACAGCTACCATTCCACTCGACGATCACCAGGCGAACAGTCTTACCGAAACAGGCGAGCATGAAACGACGGAGACAAGGCTTCAGCAGTTAGCCGTCGTCATGAATGGCATCACGCCGGACGAGACGCGGATGCTTGAACTGAAATATCAGGACGGTCTCGACATCAAAGCCATTGCCCGGCAGTTCTCCCTCAAAGACAGTGCCGTGAAGATGCGCCTGAAGCGTGCCCGCGACAAAGTTCGACGGCTCTACGGCGAACAATACGCGTAGTCCACCGGCAGACCACGTCGGCTTACCTGATTCTATCGGTATTGAAAGGGTGAGCAGGTACGAGAGTGATCCGCTGCCAGCCGTTGACTACCGGCAGCGGATCACTTTCGCTGCCAATTTCCTTTTTCGGGCTGGGGCCGCAGCATGTAGACGTCGAGCAGCGCGTAGGGGCGGGCGAGGTATTCCCGGATCAGGGTTCGGAGCGAATAGCCGTCGGGCACGTCCTGGGCGGCAAACGCCACCGCGTCGATCCCCTCATGATTGCCGATGTAGAGGGCACGGGCGTTATGAAAATTCTGGGAGATAATCGTGATCTTCTCCTGGTTGAAGACGTCTTTGCAGCGCACCACGGAGTCGAACGTGCGGTAGCCTGCGTAGTCGAGGGTCATCACCGACGCGGGTATCCCCAGCCTGACTAACGACCGCTGCATGTCGGCAGGCTCGTTGTAGTATTCAGAGTCGTTGTTACCGCTCAGAATCAGGTACTTGATTTTTCCCTCTTTCCAAAGCCGGGCCGTCGCTTCCATCCGATACCGGAAGAACAAATTCTCTTTGCCCGTGCGAACAAACTTACTCGTGCCCAGCACCAATCCCACGTCGTTGGCGGGTAGTTCATGGATGGAAAAATAAATCTGTCCTTCCGTCGTCCGCACTACCCACCAGTTACTGGCCAGCACAAGCATGGCACCGGTAAAGACCAGTACAACAGTTAGCTTGATGGCCCGTTTGACCACGCGTACCCCGGTCGCTTCGCGGGGGCTGTCGTTGCTGTGGTCGGTGGCCAACGTTGTATCCATTTACAAACTTGCGTACGGCACGGCGTGTGCCCTGAAAAAACGCTTTCGTGAACGTAACCTGCTCACGAAAACAACCCCAGCTGCATAGACTCCGTCGCGTCGGCATCAGTTGCTTCGGGACCGTCCGGTTCCTCAACAAACGGGGTGACTGCCGTTTCCCGAACTGGACCGGTCGGGGCCGTACCGGCAGCAATAACTTTGGGTATCAGTATCTTAACGTCTTTTACTTTCGCAAAGGGCAGTTTATTACCCAATGCCTTCCAGCCCCGCACGTCAATGAATCCTTCCGGCTCCAGCACCATCTTCTCCAGCGGTCCCCGGTCTTTTGTTTGATGCACGATCTCGATGCGCGGATACCGGTCGGCCGTCACGGCCAGCGACCGGGACCCTTTCGCGTCGCCGATGAAGCTGAACTTCTTGTCGAGCGAAGTCGTCTCGACCTTAAACCGCTTCACGTACCACGACTTCTGGTTGGCCTCGTAATACACCGCCGAGAGCACCGTTTCGGGGTCAAACTTCATCAGCACGGCCACGTCGTTCGGCTCGAACCGGTTGGTCAGGTCGAAACCCGTCAATTCGTACTGACCATCTTTGTAAACGACTAAGATGCTGTCTTTGGCGTCGAAATTACCCAGCAGTTTACCCCGCTCGTCGCGGCTGAGCCGTCCCAGGTGATCGTCGTACCAGATGTCGACACCCCCCAGGGTCGACACGCCCCCCGACTTCTGAAGAATCTTCCGAACCGGGTACTTGGTCAGAATATTACCCTGCGCCGACCGGCCTTTGATGCCGACGCTCGCAAAATCAAAGTCGAACTGCTTGATTTTGGCCGAACTCTGCGCCGTCAGATTTACCGTAATGAGTTCGGCTTCCCCATTGTCGTTCGCGCTGAAGTAAGTCAGTTTCGATTTCGGGTTGCCCATCGTCAGGTCGTACTCGCGGTCGCGGGTGACGCCCGTGACGGGGAACCGCTTGGCCATCGAAATGCCCGATTTACCGTCTACGTACACCACGTTATAAATTTTGCGCTCGTCGTTTTTCTTGAACACTGAGACATGCACAATATCCTTGCCGACAAACACTTTCTCCTGAACTTTTGAGACAACACAGGTGGCGTCGCGCCGGAACACGATGACGTCGTCGATGTCGGAGCAGTCGCTCACGTACTCGTCTTTCTTCAGGCCGTAGCCAATAAAACCGCCCTCACGGTCCACGTACAGCTTCTGATTGGCCGCAGCCACCACGCTGGCGGCAATGGTGTTGAAGGCCCGGATTTCGGTTTTGCGCTCCCGGCCTTTGCCGTATTTCTTTTGCAGGTCCTTGTAATAGGCAATGGCGTAGCGGGTGATGTTGGCTAAGTTATCCTCGGTTTCGGCCAATTCGCCCTCCAGCCGACGCATCAGTTCCTCCGCTTTGAAGCCGTCGTATTTCGAAATCCGCTTAATCTTGATCTCGGTCAAGCGGATGATGTCGTCTTCGATAATAGGCCGGTAAAACAGCTTGCGGTGCGGCTTCAATGCCCTGCCGATGGTGTCGATAACGGCCTCGAAGGTTTCGCACTCCTCGATTTTGCGGTAGATGCGGTTCTCGATAAAAATCTTTTCGAGCGAACTATACAACAGCCGCTCCATGAGTTCGCTCCGCTTGATTTCCAGTTCGCGCTGGAGCAACTGCACCGTCTGGTGGGTGTTGACGCGCAGAATATCGGTAACGCTGACGAAGTGGGGCTTGTCGCCGATGATGACGCAGGCGTTGGGCGAAATGCTCACCTCGCAGTCCGTAAAGGCATACAGCGCGTCGATGGTCACGTCGGGCGACACCCCCGGTTGCAGATGCACTAATATTTCAACGTCTTTAGCCGTGTTGTCAACCACGGCCGCCATGTTCCGGCTCGGCGCTTTGATGCGAATTTTACCCACTTCGGCCGCCTTCACAATGGATTCGATCAGTTGCGGAGTCGTGATGCCGAAGGGTACGTCACGAATGGCGAGCACTTTTTTGTCGACCTCCTCGATCTTGGCCCGCACCCGCACCTTGCCGCCCCGGTGCCCGTCGTTGTAGTTGCCCACGTCGATGAAGCCCCCCGTCTGAAAATCGGGAAAAAGCGACACGGGCTTGTCTTTCAAAATATTGATCGACGCGTCGATGAGTTCGTTGAAGTTATGGGGCAGAATTTTGGTCGACAGGCCCACGGCGATGCCTTCCACGCCCTGCGCCAGCAGCAGCGGAAACTTCACGGGCAGCGTCACGGGTTCGCGCTTGCGGCCGTCGTAGGACAGTTGCCACTCGGTGGTTTTGTCGTTGTAAATGGCATCCTGGGCAAACTTCGAGAGCCGTACTTCGATGTAACGGGGCGCAGCGGCTCCGTCGCCGGTACGAACGTCGCCCCAGCTTCCCTGGGTGTCGAAGAGCAGTTCTTTCTGGCCGATGTTGACGAGGGCTTCGCCGATGGACGCGTCACCGTGGGGGTGAAACTGCATCGTCTGGCCGATGACGTTGGCCACTTTATTGAACCGGCCATCATCCATCTCGCGCAGGGCGTGCAGAATCCGGCGCTGAACGGGTTTCAGCCCGTCTTCAACGGCGGGAACGGCCCGTTCGAGGATAACGTAAGATGCGTAATCGAGGAAATACGTTTCGTACAGGCCCGAGACAACGGTCTGCTCGTGGAGAACTTCGATGGCGGTGTCGGTGGGCTGTTCATCGGGTATGATGGTGTCGGCAGACTCCGGGTCTTCAGCAGGCGTATCGTCGGCTGCGGATGGCGGAAGGTCGTCGTCCATCGGTTCCCCATTTTCGTCGTGGATCATAAATTACTGCGGAACTGGGTCAATTAAAAAATGGGCGGCTGTACCGACGCTGCATTAGTTGAATCGGCTCCTTAAAGATACAAAAAAAAGGCGAATCGAGTGCGGATTGGGCAGTTTCGCGCCAGCCGGAGCGGAGCATCCGGCGTAGGTGAGTGGCGGCAGGCAGGGCCGGGTCTGCCTGTCCGCTCAATATCCCCGCCCCAGTTCTATCGCATTCTCCACCGGCTCACCCGCCCGGAACAGGTCAAGATTACGGAGAAACAAACCCAATTTCCCGGTGTCTTCGTCGGGTTGCCCGCCCCCCGTATGCTGAGTCAGCAAAACATTGGGCAGCGTCCACAGCGGACTGTCGGCGGGCAATGGCTCGGTGGCGGTCACGTCGAGGATGGCCCCGCCGAGTTGCCCACTCCGCAATGCTCCGATCAGGGCCGGTTCGTCGGTGGTGGTCCCCCGCCCCACACTGGCGTAGAGGCTGCCGGACATCATGGCTGCGATCAGATCGGCCGAAAAAAAGCCGGTTGCCGTACCGGGCAGGCAATTGACAACGATATCGGTTTGGGGCAGTACGGCCCGGAGTTCATCGGCCGAGTGCAGGTCGGCCTGCGGGTCGGTGCGGGCCAGCATCGTCACGGCGCAGCCGAAGCCGGTCAGCATCTGGCGCATGGCCCGGCCGATGGTGCCGCTGCCGAGGATAACGACTCGTTTGTGGCGCAACAATCCCGTTCGCGCCCGGATCGGCACCCCCACCCACTCGCGCTGACGTTGTAACAGGGCCAGTTCGGGAATACGCCGGTAATGAGCCAGCAAACCGGCCACCATCGTTTCGGCGCAGGGCCAGGCATAATAATCGCCCATGTTGGCCACCTGCGCCATTGTCTGCACGGACTGGTAGCCATCGAATCCGGCCGAATCGAGCTGCCAGAATTTTAGATTCGGCAGTGGCCCGGCAAACCAGGCCAGGGGCGGGTTGCCCAGCAGCAAATCAGCCGTTTGAAACGCAGTTCGTTGCTCCGATTCGGGCAGGTCGTACCGAAATAGGGGAACTACCGGAACCGCATCGGTCCCGGCGGGAAACCTCGGTACGCCAGGGGGGTCCGTCAGGAGTTGCTGCCGAAACGCGGTTTTGTGGGTGTCGTCGAGGGCGATGTTAACAAACAGGTTCATGCTGTCTTTACGCGAAAACAGGCCGGTTGGTTGCGCAAAATTGACTTTTCGGTCCGTTTCGCCCAAACCCTAAAAAGCGGTTTGAGTCAGCCAAAGCCCCCGGCGGAGCTTCTGGCTGACTCAAACCGCTTCTACGCGGCACTACACCTAAAAACCTAAAATCCCGGATTCTGCCGCAAGTTCGGATTAGCCTGCGTTTCCTTGAGCGGAATGGGCAGAAAATAATTCCGGTCGCCAAACCGGCGTTCCTGCACGGTCTGGTAACTGTAACGCAGTGCTCCGGCGGTGCTTTTGGTCACGGTAACGCCCCGCACCGGCTGATTTTCAGTGGCACCGGCAATTCGCCACCGACGCACGTCGTAGTACCGATGCTCCTCGTAAGCCAGCTCGACCTGCCGTTCGCGCCGGATGCGGTCGCGCATCTGCGCCTGTATTAATCCCGTTGGCAGGGCGGGCATCGACACGCGGGCACGGAGTTGATTGACGGCGTCGTACACAGTGGCGTCGGGTCCGGCGGCTTCGTTGCGGCTCTCGGCGTAGTTGAGCAGCATTTCCCCCAGCCGGAAATAAATCCACGGCGCGGGCGACCCCTTGGCGTCGCCCAGACCCCGGCCTTCCGTGATGAACTTACGCAGGTAATACCCCGTCAGCGTCGTGTTGAAGGCTTCCGGTCCGTCGGGACTGTCCAACCCGCCCGGCTGGAAAACCTGGATCGTGCGGCCCCGGTACGGTACGCCGTTGAAAAGCACCGTCGCGTAAAAGCGGGGGTCACGGTTAAGGTACGGATTCTGCGGATCGTAGCCCGAATTGGCATCCGTAATGGCCCGACCATCCATTGTTTCGTAGGCATCCACTAAGTTCTGCGTGGGCAGGTTACCGCCCCAGCCGCCGTATCCGTTGGGGCCGTTCCACCGCTCTAAATCCAGAAAACTGTCGCCCTGCTGCGTTCCAAGGCGGTTGAAAATAATCTCGGCATTATTAGCGGTCAAAAACAACTGCTGGTAGTTGGGATACAGTTTGTACAAGCCAAGGTCGAGCACGGCTTTGGCCGCATCGGCGGCTTCCTGCCAGCGCGTGGCGTCGGTCGTACCGGCGTACAAGGGCGAGGCCGCATACAGCAGCATCCGGGCTTTCAGGGCCAGCGCGGCTCCTTTGGTGGCCCGGCCAATATCGGCACTTCCGTACGTGAGCGGCAGCAGAGCGGCCGCTTTGTCGGCTTCGCTCACCACGAAGCTGATGCTCTGGGCGAGCGTAGCCCGCTGCACGGTTGCGAAGTCATCGCCGAGCGCAAACGTTTTGGTGAGCAGGGGTACTCCGCCGTAGTTACGCACCAGATCGAAATACCGGAAGGCCCGCAGAAACGTCATCTCACCCGTCAGTTGCCGCCGTTGGGCCGAATCCATCGGCACGGTTCCGATGCGGTCGAAAAACACGTTGGCATCGCGGATGTAGCGGTAATTTTTGCCCCACGGGTTCAGGTTGCCGTTGTACTGACCGGGCTGGCTGCCCAGAATCGCGAGGTTGGCGGGCGTGATTTCGCCTTTGTTGAGGGCCCACATGCCGTAATCGTGGCTGAACATCGACTCGTCCGAGGCCGAGGCCCACATCAACTCATCGCCGTTCCAGTTGAAACCGAAACCCAGGTCGCGGTATTTCGAATTGACGTACGTCCGCACTAAGTTCGCATCCGACCAGACGGCATCGGCCGTAATTCGGTCAACGGGTGCTTTGTCTAACAGTTCGTGGCTGCACCCGGCCGCGCTCAGCAGGGCGAGGGTGAGGATTGTGTATGTGAAGGGTTTCATGGAGCGATCAGAATCGGGCACTGAGGCCAATGTTGTACAATTTTTGTTGCGGGTAGAACCAGCCCCGGGCGGAGCCGCCTTCGGGGTCGATGCTTTTGAGTTTGTCGAACGTCAGCAGGTTGAAACCGCTGAGGTAGAT
>JAYTAC010000277.1:0-1642 GCA_043737755.1 Spirosoma sp. | reverse complement strand
CGGGGCGGTTCCCACAGTCTGATTTGGTCGCGGAAGCGATAAGCATACTCAGCAATCCCGCGCCGGCGGACCGGTTGAGCGTCAATGGTATCAGTCTTACCCCGCGGCAAACCGCCTGCCTTCTTGATTTGGAGCGATGACTCTAACCAAATCGGGAAATGGACGGGGCCGCCTCTGCGGCTTGTGGAGGAAATCAAGCAGATGAGCATTATAGATGCCCACGGTCCGCCGCCCATATCTTTGGATTCGGTGGAAGTTGTGCGGAAAAGTACAACTTTTGCCCCAAGAACTTGATGCCGCTGGGTAGTATCGCCCGTCCGCCGCACAGACACACCCGTGATCTTGATCTCGCTGGTTGCGCTACTCGACGCATCACTTTTCATAAAGCCCCAACAGTACCCATAGACGCGGTTTTACCACCACGATCTGCTATCCATGTGCCCGGGTCAGAAAAGTAATCAAGTGCTTGTGTTCACCCTTTAATCCCTTTCTTGTATGCAACCCTTATTGCGTTATTGTGTCGGCATCGATGTCAGCAAAGACACGCTTCAACTCTGTCAGTCAGTCATTGACCAGACAGGCAAAGTCAGTGTCAAAGCCTCCGCCAAAGTCGATAATACCCCCACTGGTTTTGGCCAACTACTGGGCTGGGTAGTGCGCCATCAGAAACTCGACCTACCCTTTAGTTATGTAATGGAATCTACTGGGGTTTACCACGAAGCCCTGGCTTGGCATCTTTATCAACTCGATGCCCAGGTGAGTATTCTGCTGCCCAATAAGGCCAAACATTATCTGCAAAGCCTGGCCGGGCCGCCGGTGCGGCTACAAATCTAAGAATGACAAGATTGACGCCCAGGGCCTCTCCCGGATGGGATTGGAACAACAACTGGCCCGTTGGCGGCCCCTCTCCAAGAACCTCTACGCCCTGCGGTTATTGACCCGGCAGCACCAACGGTTGCAGGAGCTAAAGACCCAATCGACTAACCAACAACACGCGCTGGCGCACAGTGCTTTCGATAGTAGCTTCATTGACAAGCAGTTAGTCAATATAGTTGTCTTTTATGACCACCAGTTAGTTGACCTGGAAAAAGCTATTGCCACCCTTATCGAGGCAGATCTCGAGCTGAAGCCCCGTGTGGCCCGGCTGGTGGCTATTAAGGGATTGGGGCTGTTATCAGTAGCGGTATTGATCGCCGAAACCAATGGCTTTGAGGGTTTTGCCAACCAACCGGTCCGCCGGTGCGGACAACTAGTGAGCTATGCGGGATACGATGTGGTGGAGAATCAATCGGGTACGCATCGGGGCCGGACCAGAATCTCCAAGAAGGGCAATAGTCGCCTTCGGCGGATCTTGCATCTGCCTGCCTTCACGGCAGTTCGCTTTGGTGAACCTGCTTGCCAAGCTCTCTATGAGCGGGTCTACAGCCGCAGCAAAGTAAAAATGAAAGCGTATGTAGCGGTACAGAAACGGTTGCTTCTGATGGTCTATGCCCTGTGGCGCAAAGGGTGTATCTATGAGGCCGATTATGTAGCTAAACTGGCTGAATTAGCCAAAAAAATAGTCCCGACCAGCGGGACTACTCAGAATCAAGAAGCCGCCGCCGCCTTGTCCTATGTGTAGGGCAAAGATATTGAAATAATC
>JAYTAC010000276.1:0-10373 GCA_043737755.1 Spirosoma sp. | reverse complement strand
GAAACACCTTCGTCAGCTTGTCATCGGCCACTGATTGAATCAGGGCGTTCTGCTCGTAAATAAACTCGGTCACCTGCCGGTCCGATTTCTCGAACTGATTGGCCGGGTCGATGGTCAACGAGACGGGGAATGCCTGCGCCGGTTTGTTGTCGAAAACGAGGTAGAACCCGGCGGCATAATCGGTGGCCGAGCGAATCTTGCCGGACAGAAACTCCACCGTCGCCGACTGGCCGGGCGCAACGGCTTTGAACGCCGATCCGGGACTGATATAAAACAGGTCGCCGTTAACGGGCGTCACCCGCGCCACCGCTGCATCGAAGGTAACGGGGTCGCCGTCGTTGAAATATAGTTTCCAACCCGTAGCGGGCAGGGGCGCGTCGCCGGTGTTGGTCAGCGTCAGTGCTGAGCGGGACCGGGCTTTATTCTGATACGCATTGTCGGTCAGCTTCAGCGCGAGGGTAATCGGTTTTGTGAGCGTCCGGACCGTAGCCGTTTCCGTAGTGCGCGAAGTGGTTTGGCCGTGGCAGGTGAGAATGGATAGGAAAAGAAACAGTAGTCCCGGGGAATAAATTTTCATGATTAAGGGGAATGGCAAGTACGAATTAAGCGACCGGTTATGTTCGGGACTGCTCCCCTCCCCTTTTTTCAAGCCGGGCGGCCGGTGCCGGGAGGGGCCGGGGTAGAAACAACTCAACTCACAACGTGCCCTTCCGCATCTCGGCAACGGCGTGGTTAGCGGCCCGCGCCGTGATTGCCATGAACGTGAGCGAGGGGTTTTGGGTACTGGTCGAGGTCATGCAGGCACCATCCGTCACGAACACGTTTTTGCAGGCGTGAAGCTGATTCCACTTGTTGAGCATCGACGTTTTGGGGTCCTTGCCCATCCGCACCCCGCCCATTTCGTGGATGTCGAGGCCCGGTGCTTTGTTGGGTTTGTCGTTGGTTTGAATATTTTTGAAACCCGCCACGGTCAGCATTTCGCTCATCTGCTGGTGGAAATCCAGAATCATCTTCTCGTCGTTGTCATCATACGCCACCGAGATTTTCAACTGCGGAATCCCCCAGGCATCTTTCAGGTTGGTGTCGAGCGTCACATAGTTGGTTTCTTTGGGGATGGTCTCGCCCATCATGTGCGACCCTACGCGCCAGTTGCCGTATTTGGGCTGCATCAAGCTGTTTTTCAGGTCCTCGCCCATTCCCGACGTATCCATGCTGGTCATGCGGCTGGAACCGAAACCGGCTGCGTAGCCCCGCAAAAAGTCGGTCTCCTGGGTGAACACGTTGCGAAAACGCGGAATATAGCTGCCATTGGGCCGGATGCCTTCGGTGGTGGTGTCGGCAAAGCCTTCGTGCTCCGCCGAAATCGTCGTGCGGAAATTGTGGAACGCTACGTATTTACCCAGTAAGCCGTTGTCGTTACCCAGCCCACGGGGGAAACGGGTCGAGGTGGAGTTGAGCAGAATCAGATTGCTGTTCAGCGTAGCGGCATTGACGAACACGATGCGGGCGTAATATTCGGTCATTACGCCGGTATGCGCGTCGATTACCCGCACGCCGGTTGCCTTGTTCCTTGCTTCATCAAAAATGATCGAATGCACTACCGAATCGGGCTGGAGCGTCATTTTGCCCGTTTTAGCCGCCCACGGCAGCGTGCTGGAGTTGCTGCTGAAATACCCGCCGTAGGGACAACCACGCTGACACAAATCCCGGTTTTGGCACCCGGCGCGACCCTGCTGGTAATGAATGGGTTGCGGTTTGGTCAGGTGCGCACAGCGGCCGATGATGACGGGCCGTTGACCGGCGTAGTGGGTTGCCATCTGCTGCGAGAAGTGCTTTTCCACGCATGACTGCTCGTGGGGGGGCAGAAACTCCCCGTCGGGCAGTGATGCCAGGCCGTCTTTGTTGCCCGATATGCCCGCGAATTTCTCCACGTAGCTGTACCAGGGCGCAATGTCGGCGTAGCCAATGGGCCAGTCCACGGCGAACCCGTCGCGGGCGGGTCCGTCGAAATCGTGCTGCGACCAGCGCTGCGTTCCCCGCGCCCACATCAGCGATTTACCCCCTACCTGGTAGCCCCGAATCCAGTCGAATGGCTTTTCCTGCACGTAGGGATGGTCGGCGTCTTTCACGAAAAAATGCGTAGCGTCTTCCCGGTTGGCATAGCATCGGCTGGCAACCGGGTTGGCGTCCTTATACTCTTTGGAAAGCTGCCCCAGATGCGCAAACTCCCACGGTTGCATCATGGTAGTCGGGTAGTCGGTGACGTGCTTCACGTCGCGGCCCCGTTCCAATACGAGGGTCCGTAAGCCTTTGCCGGTCAGTTCTTTGGCTGCCCAGCCGCCACTGATGCCGGAGCCAATGACAATAGCATCGAAGGTCCGGTCTTTAACGGAATCTATGTTTAAAAAAGACATGGAATGATGGGGTAAAACGTGCGCTGAAACATCATTGGCCGCACTACCGGCCACCGGTTACGGCTACTTTGGCCACTGGTACGCAGCCGTGATAAAAACCCGGAGCCATGTTGAATTTGGCTACGTTTACCAAGTAGTACTCCGAGTTGGTGTAGCCCTGAATGGTGAGCCGTTTGACCAAATCGACAAAGGCCTTGCCGACGGGATCAGCCGATGCGGTCAGGGCCATCAGCACGTTCAGGCGTTGCGGGGCGTCGCAGGCAGCAAATGCCTTGCCAACGGTTTGCTGCGCCATAGTTTCCGTCAGAGCAAGCCCCTGTTGCAGGGTTGTCCGGGCGGGTTCGCCGTAGCAATCGGTAACCATCCGCATCACAAACTGGTGAACCTTAAGCGACTTCGCGCCCGGCGCATCCACGCCGGGCGCACCGGCCGGTGTGGTGTTGGTTTCGGGAATAAACGTCTCCACGATGTCGCCCAGCAGGGTTTCATCGTCAATGGCTATTGTGGAAACGGACCCCAGCGAGTCAGGGGTCCAGCCGGAAGCCCAGGCGGGAAGGCTCATCAACCCGCCAACGGTGATGGCTACGCTTTTGAGAGCAGAACGTCGTTGCATACGAATGAGAAATAGTAAAAATCTACGGTTGAACGTGGTTGTGAAATACGGTAGAAACGACTCCAAAGTAATGGGCCAATAACGAATCAGGTTGACTTTTGCTCAGTGGTCTTTCCCGCAGAAATTCTTCGCAAAAGTCGATGACAACAACAAATAAGCTATTTGTGAGTGAACCAAAGGTACTGATTATTGGAATTCAGTGGTGTCTAATTCGGTCGTTTCTCCCTTCGGCGAAACCAACGTGCGCAGTTTGTCTGCCGCTGGTGATAACAGTTCAATGATGCGCTCGCTGATGATGGCGAGTGCCAACGGAACAACGGCTGGTGCCTTGATTGACCGGAAACTGATCGGCGAAGACGTGGCGGTACGGTAACTAACGGCCAAATAGTGCCCATTCGGATAGTATTCGGCAGTCGGCCACGGCTTTGCTCGGGATAAGAGTCGATTAGCCCTGCATCACAATGACACGTACACGTCTGTTTTCGCTATACCTGATTTGCTTTGGCGTGGCCGTTCAGGCCGTTGCTCAACCCAATGCCCGCCCAAAAACGGTTCCCGCAACGGGCTACGTCAACAACCGGCTGCCGTTGCGTCCTAATCCCTACATCGAGTTGCCGCTGGGGGCGGTCAAAGCGGAGGGGTGGCTGAAGGAAATGTTGATTCGGCAAAAAACCGGAGCAACGGGTCAGCTCGACGCCTTGTATCCGGCCGTGATGGGTTCGCGAAACGGCTGGCTCGGTGGCGATGGCGATCAGTGGGAGCGGGGTCCGTACTGGATTGATGGGTTGCTGCCGTTAGCCTACCTGCTGGACGATAAAGAGCTGATCGCCAAAACAAAGCCCTGGGTCGAGTGGGCCATCAACAGCCAGCAGCCCAATGGCTACTTCGGTCCGTTGACAGATTACCCGGCCGAACCGGGCATACAGCGGGACAACTGCCAGGACTGGTGGCCCAAAATGGTGATGCTGAAAATTCTCAAACAATATTACTCGGCTACCAGCGACAAACGGGTAGTTGGTCTCATGACAAACTACTTCCGATACCAGTTGCGGGAGTTGCCCCGGCATCCGCTCGACCACTGGACGTTCTGGGCACGATATCGGGCGGGCGATAATCTGATGGTCGTCTACTGGCTCTATAACCAGACCGGCGACAAATTTCTGCTCGACCTCGCCGACCTGATTCACAAGCAGACGTTCGATTTTACCGGTAGTTTTTTGGCGGGTAATTTGCTGGCCAAACCCGGCAGCATTCACTGCGTCAATCTGGCGCAGGGCATCAAAGAACCACTGATCTATTACCAGCAACACCCCGAACAGAAGTACGTCGACGCCACCAACAAGGGTTTGGCCGACCTTCGGCGGTATAACGGCATGGCGCACGGGCTGTATGGGGGCGACGAAACTCTGCACGGCAACGCGCCCACGCAGGGGTCGGAGTTCTGTTCGGCGGTCGAAATGATGTTTAGTCTGGAAAGTATGCTGGCCATTACGGGTGATGTTTCCTACGCCGATCAGTTAGAAAAGATCGCCTTCAACGCCCTGCCTACCCAGGCCAGCGACGACTTCCTGAGCCGCCAGTATTTCCAGCAGGCCAATCAGGTGATGCTCACGCGGCACGTCCGCAACTTCGGCGACAACCACGGCGGCACCGACGTGTGTATGGGCCTGCTGACGGGCTACCCCTGCTGCACGTCCAATATGCACCAGGGCTGGCCCAAGTTCACGCAGAATTTGTGGTATGCTACCGGGTCACCGACCCGTGACACCGCACCGGAGATTCAGGGGCTTGCGGCTCTTGTGTATTCGCCCAGCACGGTGACGGCCACCGTCGGCGACGGCACCTCCGTGACGATTACGGAGGAGACCAACTACCCCTTTGGCGAGACCGTCCGGTTCACGCTAATGACCGACCGGCGCGTGAAATCGGTGACCTTCCCGTTCCACCTGCGCATTCCGGCCTGGTGCAAAAAGGCCACGATTTCGGTGAATGGTCAGGTGGTAAACGAGCCGGTTGGGAATCAGATCGTACCCATAAATCGCGTCTGGAAATCGGGCGACGTGGTGGAGTTGCGCCTGCCGATGCACGTTTTCAAAAATCGTTGGCATGAGAACTCCGTGTCGGTGGAGCGGGGGCCGCTGACCTACGCGCTGAAGATGAGCGAAGAGCCGACGCTCGTGAAGAATAATCGGGACCCGGTTGATTACGGCAACGAGTACACCGAAGTGCGGTCGGCTACCCCCTGGAATTTTGGTTTGATACAGCCGTCCGATAAGGCATTGGACAGCACGTTTACCGTACTCAACAACGGGCAGTTGGCTACGTACCCCTGGAATCTGAAAAATGCACCGTCGGAGATTCGGGTCAAGGCCCGGCGCATTCCTTCGTGGCAGCTCTACAACGACATGACCGGCCCAATGCCCTACAGCACCATCTACGGTATGGAATCGGCCAAAGAGCCGGAAGAAATCATTCTGATTCCGTACGGCTGTACTACGTTGCGCATCGCCCAGTTTCCGGTTCTGAACCGCTGAACAGTTTTTTGGATAGGAATACAGTGTTCACCATTCACGGTGTGATCGTAATCAGTGGGCTACCAGCCAGTTTTCGCCCACGCCGATGCCGGTTTCAGCTCGCACAACCTGTGTCAACCCGTTTGTCTCAACACATCCCAACTTTCGAACGGGATGGATACTTGTTTGGTGGGTGGTTTGCCATCGCGATAGATTGCTTCGAAGCGATTTTCAATCTGTTTTAGTGTGCTGACATCGTAGTATTTCTCCCCGCAATGAGAGCAGATCAGGGTTGGTACGTCCTCAACAACCATCAGCGACCCATTGCGCTGGTAGATGTACTGCGTTGATACATACTTGAACTCCTCATTCCCGCAAAAGTTGCATTTGTCAATCATGGTCTATTGCGTTTAAACGGTGTGACGAACTTAGGCGGTGTAGGAATGTAAACGGTAATGAGAACTGGTTTGTCTGCTTTGCGACCGATCACCACATGAACAGGTTTACCCTGGGCTGTGAAACCAGCCATCAAACAACTCGGTCCACGACCCGTGTCTTGATATTGTTCCAACAGAATTCCGTTTTTAACAGCCTCTTCTACCTCAATAAGGGTCAGATTATCAGCTAATCGCTCTTTGTCAGCGTGGGCCGAATAGAAATAGGCCTGTTCCTCAACTCGTTGTTTAACCCAGTCCAGTTCAATCATACAGATCAGTGGGCCACTAACCAGTTTTCGCCCACGCCGATGCCGGTTTCCATTTGAACGCCCATCGGGATGGCGTTTTTCATGATGTGGTCGACGTTCTGGCGCAGGTGATCGAGTTCGTCGCGGTGGGCGTCGAAAACGAGTTCGTCGTGGACGGTCAGGATCATTTTCGATTTCAACTGCTCCCGGCGCATGAACGCGTGAATCTGAATCATGGCAATTTTGAGCATGTCGGCCGCGCTGCCCTGAATGGGGGCGTTCACGGCGTTGCGCTCGGCAAACAGCCGGTCGGTGATGTTGCGCGAGTTGATGTCGCGCAGGTAGCGACGCCGGCCCAGAATCGTTTCGGCGTATCCGAAGCCCCGCGCTTTTTCGATGCACTGGTCGATGTAGGCTTTCACGGCCGGAAACCCCGCAAAATACTCTTCGATAATGGTGCCCGCTTCCTTGCGTGGAATCTTCAGCCGCTGGCCCAGCCCGAACGACGAAATACCGTAGATGATACCAAAATTGATGGTTTTGGCCTTCCGGCGCATATCGCCACTCACCTCATCCAAGCCAACGTGAAACACCTTGCTGGCCGTTTGGGTGTGAATATCGACGTTGTTGTTGAAGGCGTCGAGCATGGTCTGGTCACCACTGAACGCGGCCATGATGCGTAGTTCGATCTGCGAATAGTCGGCCGACATGATCAGGAACTCCGGTCCGCGCGGCACGAACGCTTTGCGGATTTCCTGTCCGCGCGGGGTCCGAATAGGGATGTTCTGTAGGTTCGGATTTGCCGAACTAAGCCGCCCCGTGCTGGCTACGGCCTGGTTGAACGACGTATGAATCCGGCCGGTGCGTTTGCTGATGAGCAGCGGCAGCGCATCGACGTAGGTGTTTTTAAGTTTAATCAGTTCGCGGTAGTCTAAGATTTTGCGGGCAATCTCGTGCTCGGCTTCGAGTCTGGACAGAATCTCCTCGCCCGTGGCATACTGCCCGGTTTTGGTTTTCTTGGCGTTGTTATCGAGTTTGAGTTTATCGAACAGAATCTCGCCCAACTGCTTCGGCGACCCGATGTTGAACGACTCGCCCGCGATCCCGAAAATCTCCTGCTGCACCTGCCGCATATCGATCTCGAGCGTGGCCGAGAGATCGGCCAATGCGTTGGTATCGAGGGTAATGCCTTCGAGTTCGAGGTCGGTCAGTACCTGCACGAGCGGCATTTCAACTTGGTCGAATAGTTTGTTGAGACTGTCTTTTTCGAGCCGGGGGGCAAACGCGTCGCGCAGTTGCAGGGTGATGTCGGCGTCTTCGCCCGCGTACTCAACCACTTTCTGCACATCCACGTCGCGCATGGTCAGTTGGCCCTTCCCTTTCTTGCCGATAAGTGCTTCGATTTCGACGGGCTGGTAATTGAGGTACGTCATGGCCATCATGTCCATGTTGTGGCGCATTTCCGGCTCAATCAGGTAGTGGGCAATCATGGTGTCGAACAGCTTGCCCTGCACGTTCACGCCGTACTTTCTCAGCATCAGTAGGTCGTACTTCAGGTTCTGCCCGATCTTTTCGATCAGCGGATTCTCGAACACGGGCCTGAACTCATCCACCACGGCCTGGGCCTCGGTGCGGTCGGCGGGAACGGGCACGTAGAAAGCTTCGCCCGTGCGGTAGGCAAACGAGAGGCCCACCAAATCAGCTTCGACCGGGTCGATGGCGGTCGTTTCGGAGTCGAAGCACAGGCTCGTTTGCAAACTCAGGTATCCGATCAGGCTGGCCCGCAGTTCAGGCGTGTCGACCAGACGGTAGTCGTGCTTCGTGGACAGAATCGTTTTCCGGCGTTCGGGTTGGTACTCGTCAATTTCGTAGTCGGGATACACGTCTAAATACGCCGGAGCGGATTCGCCCTCCGTTACCTCTGCGCCAACAGCGTCGTCGGTTGTAATTGTGTCTGTTACCTCGTCAGGTGTCGTAGAGGATGCTGAAGCAGTTGGAGCAGTGACCGGAACGCCGGCCGCTTTCGTGCGTTTTGATTTTGGTTTAGCGGCTGATGCTGGTTCGGCAGAAACGGGTGCGTCAGGCGAATCAAAATCGAACGGCAGATCATCGGCCCCGGATGGTTTCATGGCCCCCATATTCGGAAATGGCAGGAACGCGGGCGAGTCGCCACCGGGCGAGTCGAACAGGTTCATCTGAGCGGGCTGGCCGTTCTGAAACGCGGTGGGTAGGGGTTTCTCGTCGTAGGTGCCGCCGAGCAACCGGGTTTTCATCTGCCTAAATTCCAGTTCGTCCAACAGCCCGGCCAACCGTGGTTTATCGTATTCGGTATGGCGCAACAGGTCTTCGTCGAACGCCACCGGCACGTCCAAATGAATCGTGGCTAACTGTTTCGACAGCATACCCTGCTGGGCGAAGTTGACGACGTTTTCTTTGAGTTTGCCCTTCAGCTGGTCGGCATTAGCAATCAGGTTTTCGACCGAACCAAAATCGGCGATGAGTTTTTGAGCGGTTTTCTCGCCGATGCCCGGAATCCCCGGAATGTTGTCGACCGAATCGCCCATCAGCCCGAGCATATCGGTCACCTGGTCGATGCGTTCGATTTGCCAGCGGTCGAGTATCTCCTGAACGCCTAATTTCTCGGCGGGCTTACCCAGGAAGGCGGGCTTGTAGATGTGAACGTGTTCCTCCACCAACTGCCCGTAGTCTTTGTCAGGGGTCATCATATACACCTCAAAACCGGCCAATGACGCTTTTTTGGCAATGGTCCCGATGATGTCGTCGGCTTCGTAGCCGTCCATAATCAGCATCGGGATATGCATGGCTTCGATAATCTGCTTGATGTAGGGCGTGGCCACGCTGATGTCTTCGGGCTGCGACTGCCGGGTGGCTTTGTACATCGGAAACTGCTCGTGCCGGAAGGTCTTTTTCGAGGAATCGAAAGCGACGCCGATGTGGGTGGGTTTTTCTTTGGTGAGCACCTCGATCATGGCGTTCATGAAGCCGAAAATAGCCGAGGTGTTCACCCCCCGCGACGAGATGCGGGGTGATTTGCTGAAGGCGAAATGCGCACGGTAAATAAGGGCCAGCGCGTCTAACAGAAACAGTTTTTTGGTTGGTTTAGCCATTCGATACGAGTGAAATCAGGAGCAACAAAGGTCGATAGTCGGAGACAGAATCACGGTGTTTCGGCCAATAAATTGATAGTTAAAAACGGCTGAACACCTCATAAACACAACAGGGATGCCAGGGCTTGAATTCCGCCCGAACAAAGCAAAACCCTGCCAGTGGACGCAGTCCCCGGTAGTGGTTGAGCGTTGGTGACCAGACCAGATTTGCTCAACCACTATCAGGGTCTTCGACCACTGGCAGGGTTTTTATACTGTTACAATCCTTATGGCAGCAGGACCCGGTCAATTTTGTGGATGACGCCGTTGGTCGCGCTGATGTCGGGCGTGGTAACCCGTGACGCGTTCGTTCCGTTACGCCGACCGGTTACCGTGACCGCTGATGCACTGACCCCCGCCGTGATGGTTCCCGTCTGGAACGTGGTGATAACCGCCCCGTTGGTCAGCGTGGGCGAATAAGCCCGAACGCCCGGCACAACGTGGTAGGTCAGAATTTTGACGAGCGTATCGGCTGGAGCCGCGTTGATGGCCGCAACCGTGTTAAATGGCGTAGCCCGAAAAGCGGCATTGGTCGGGGCAAAAACGGTCAGGGGCGTTGTGCCACCCAGTGCTGTTGTCACCGCCGTACCGCCCCGCAGGGCAGCGGCTACCAGCAGAGTCAGCGTGGTGTCGGCCTGCGCAACGGCGAGAATAGTGCCCGCTGGTGGCACCAATACCCGGTCGATGACGTGAATAACACCGTTGCTGGCCTGCACGTCGGCCTGCACCACCCGCGCCCCGTTTACCGAGACACCCGTGCCCGTCGTTCCCGATGTCGATGCCGCCTTGCTGACGTAAACCGTACCGTTGGTAGTCAGTGCCGTCTGTTGGGCTGACTGTCCGGCCGGAATTGCCGACGCAGCCACCGAACCGCTCAGTACGTGGTATTGCAGAATGCTGGTCAGCGTAGCCACGGGAGCCGCGTTGATAGCAGCCGCATCCGCAAAGCCAGCCGCCCGGAAGGCGTCGTCGGTCGGTGCG
>JAYTAC010000275.1:0-4300 GCA_043737755.1 Spirosoma sp. | reverse complement strand
ATATAATCAGGGATCGGCGTATGGGGTAAGGTGGTCGTTGTCGGGGTGTGAACTACTCCACCGCTTTGCCGACCCGATGAGACCGCTGCCGGATCAATACCGGCACAATCAGAAAACTCAAACTGCTCAGCAACAGCGAAAACCCCACCTGAACGGCGTGCAGAAACGTGGCGACGAGGATGCTGTCAGTTTCGTTCAGGCCGTAGAGCATCAGCACCCGGCTCACCAAAAAATGATACGTGCCCAGCCCGCCCTGCGTCGGCACCACCAGCCCGCCCAGCGAACTGACGGTCAGGATCGTGAGCGCGGCCGACGGGGGTAAGCCACTTGTTTGGGGAGCGGCAAAAAACAATACGTACGTCATCAGAAACAGCAGTACCTCGGTCAATACGGCCAATGCCACGAACAGAACCGGTTGCCGGAGTTTACGGATACCGGCGAAGCCCCGCCCCACGTCGCGCCCGATGCCGACTAACCGAACAACGAACCGATGCTGACGAATGGCCCGTTGCTGCGCCAACCAATACAGTAGTCCCGCCACCATCAACACACCAACCAGCACAGAGCCAGTCAGCCAGCCCGCACCAACCGACGCGATACGCGCCTGAAACGGAGCCAGCAAGCTGCCGATGTACTGCCCCACGCGACTGAACTCCAGTAGCAGTGTCAGCCCAATCAGTCCGACCAGCAGGAGCAGGTCGATGACGCGCTCGGCCACCACCGAGCCGATGCCCTGCGCCATCGGGACGCCGTCGGTGCGCTGAATGGTGCCGCAGCGGGTCAACTCGCCCGCGCCGGGAACGACCATACTGGCCATTGTACCGGCGAGCAGGGCTACCGTCGTTCGGAACAGCGACGGGCGGTAGCCGAGGGCCTGCAACGTAAACTGCCAGCGAACTGCCCGCGTCAGATGATACAGCACGACCGTCAGCCCCACGAGCACTAACCAGCGGTAATCGGCCCGGCGAAACTGCCCGGTTAACTCGGTCAGCGGCACGTCTTTGAGTACGTACCACAGCAACGCGATAGCCAATCCGATGGGGAGCACCTGCCGGATGAGGGTGTTTTTCATGCCCGAAAAGTAGGGGTTTTTGCAAAGAAAGCGGGTAGGACTGGCAGACTTGGCACGGTATTAGTAAGTTTGATAGTACATACTCGTGCGCAAATACCGACCCACAACGTACTCTCTCCGTAATCCCCGATGTCGAAGAAGCGAAAAGGCCAGCTACCCGTTGTTGCTCCCTTACCGGCTAAACCGCAACCGCCCGCGCTCCGCAGCCAGTCCGTCAGTGCGCCCAAACCCGTTGAGGTGCCCGAAACCGAGCGTCCGTTTGAACTCATCCGGTTCGATAAGCGGGTGAAGTGGTTCATCGGCATTTGCGTGGGTTTGTTCATTCTGCTGACATTGGCGAAGATCAATTATTCGTCCATCAGCATGTGGAACATGATCATTCCCGACGGCTCCGATGCCAAACGCGGCATTGTTTCGGGAACGCCCAAACAGATACGAATGGACGAGTGGGCTATTCTGGCTCCCTTCATGCTGTCGCAGGCCAATCAGGGATTCCCCCTCGAGAATCCGGCTATTGGCGGAGAAAAAGTGGCGTTGGTCGGCTATTTCCCCATCAACCACTTCGTCTCGTTTTTCCGACCCGATTACTGGGGGTTCTTCCTTTTCGACGTTGAGCACGGTTTCGCCTGGCGGTGGAATTTTATCCTTTGCTTCGGGCTGATTACCGTCATGCTGGCGTTTATGCTCCTGACCCGCAATCAATTCTGGCTGTCGGTGCTGGGGGCTTTCTGGCTGGTTTTTTCGCCGGGTTTAGCGTGGTGGTCGTTTTTTTTCCTGACCAGTATTTACGCCGGGTTCGGTATGTTGGTAGCATCGGCTTATATGTTCTTCGCCACCAGAACCCGGACCATCCTCATTGCGGGCGTGCTGTTCTTCTGGTGCTTTTCCATGTTTGCCCTCACGCTGTACCCGCCCTATCAGGTGCCGTTGGGGTATCTGCTCCTGTTTCTGCTGATCGGATACACTTGGCGGCACTACGATAAAGAGTTGTTACTCAGTAAATTATTTTTAAAGCTGGGCGTCTTCGCGCTTGCCTTTGCGGTGATGGGCGTCGTCTTTTACGCCTATTACGTAGACGCCAAATCAACCATCGACGTGATGTCGAACACGGTTTATCCGGGCAAACGCAGTGAGATTGGTGGCACTGGCTTTGTGGCCAACTGGTTCTCCGAATATTTTGCGGGCTGGCTGCTGAGCGATCAGCGGTTTCCTCAAAGCTGGCTCAACATCTGTGAGCTGTCGCATTTTATTACGTTTACCCCCGTCATTACTGTTGGCACCCTGATCTACTTCGTCCGCACGAAACAGGTTGATCCGCTGTTGGCCCTGATTTTAGCCTATGTGCTGGTGCTGCTCATCTGGATCGAGGTGGGTTTCCCCGCCTTCCTGGCCAAAGCAACGCTGCTCGACGTCAGCCCAACCCGCCGAACGCAGATTCCGTTTGGTATTGGCAATGTCGTTCTCGCCGTACTGTATCTCAGCTATATCCACGCCAAGAAATTAACGGTCAGCGGATCGGTAGCGGCCGTGCTGTCGGTAGGAGTGGTTGGGTTTATGGTGTATGCGGCCTGGCTGAACTTGAACGATGCGCAGGGTATCTACAAGTCGCACCAGTTGTTTTTGCCAACCCTGTTTTTCATTGCCCTCAACTTTCTGTTGCTGCCGGTCGCCAATTTCAGGTACAAAGAAATCGCCGTTGTCGGGGCGGTTGCCCTGTTCACGCTGCCGAACCTGAAAATCAACCCGATTGGCAAAGGGATGGCACCCATCACCGACAATGCACTCTACAAAACGGTGCGTGAACTGCATCTACAGGAGCCGAAAGCCCGGTGGGTGGTGCTGGGCAGTCAGTACATCACATATTTGGTTACGGCGACGGGCGTTAATCAGTTGAGCGGGGTGAAAAACCAGCCCGACTTCAAAACGATGCGGGTGCTGGACCCAACCGCCCGGCGTGACTCCGCCTACAATCGCTACGCACACGCCGTTTACAGCACTTACATCGACCCGGCTCATCCCGATACGGTGCTGATTCAGAACGGTTTCGAGGACGGTTATCAGGTTGGGATTGACCCGTGTTCGCCTAAACTCAGAACCCTCAACGTGCGTTATATTATTTTTGACCGGGTGCCGCAGCCGGTGGAAACCCGTTGCATGAAGCAGGTGGCGAAATTAGGGAACATCGAAATCTACCGGACCAATGACTGACCAGGTCTTTATTCTCATACCGTCTTTCAACGAAGGCAAGGTCATTCGCCAGACGATCCGGTCGTTGGGCGATCAGTACCATATCGTGCTGGTTGATGATGCCTCGACCGACGACACGGCCAACGCCGTGCGCGACCTGCCCATTTATTACCTGCGCCACGACATCAACCTGGGGCAGGGAGCCGCCTTGCAAACCGGCATGGACTTCGCCCGGCAGCAGGGGGCCGACATCGTGGTGCATTTCGACGCTGACGGGCAACACAACCCCGCCGACATCGACCGCTTCGTTGACACGCTCCGTACGCAGAATCTCGACGTTGTGTTGGGTTCCCGCTTTCTCCGGCGCGACGATCTGCTGGCCATTCCCCGGCTCCGGCGGTTATTGCTGCGCGTGGCCCGCATCATCAACGGGTTGCTGACGGGCCTGTGGCTGTCCGATGCGCACAACGGATTTCGGGTCATGAACCGTCAGGCACTACACGCCATTCAGCTAAAAGAGGATCGCATGGCCCACGCCAGCGAAATCCTGATGCAGATTCGACGCCAGAAACTACGCTACGTGGAAATGCCCACACACATTATCTACACCGATTACTCGCAGGTGAAAGGGCAGCGGTGGCAAGGCGCGTTCGATATCCTGATTGATGTTTTTATCAATAAATACTTCCGCTGATGACCGCTGAAATCCTGTTTTCACTAACGCCCATTCAGGTACTGCTGTCGGCACTACTGCTGGTAGTGGCAGTGGCATCGCTGCGCCTGTTCCGCAACCGGCTGCTGTACCGGCTGTTTTTTATCGCCATCGTTTTCACGGGCATTCTGTTCGTGGCGGTGCCTATTCTGCCCGTTTACTTAGCTACCCTACTGGGTGTGGGGCGGGGCGTCGATCTGGTGTTCTACCTGCTGTTTACCGGGTTCTTGCTGCTTGTTGCCGTGCTCTACCGCCGACTGCTTCAGCACGACACTATTCTGACGCAGATCATCCGGCAGAACGCCATCAACAACCACCGCGCCCCGTCT
>JAYTAC010000274.1:0-1646 GCA_043737755.1 Spirosoma sp. | reverse complement strand
CAGGTATTGGTCGCGAAACGGCCCGTGCGCTCTGCCAACAGGGAGCGCGGGTGGTGCTCAACGGCCTGAACGCCGACCGGCTCGAACTGACCCGGCGGGCGTTTCGGCAGGCGGGCTACCCGGTAATAAGCTGCGTGGCCGACGTAACCGACTACGGGCAGTGTGAAGCGTTGGTCGACACCGCCGTGCAGTCATACGGGCGCATCGACATCCTGATCACCAACGCCAGCATTTCGATGCGGGCCTACTTCGCCGACCTCGCCCCCGATGTGTTCCGGCGCGTGTTAGACAGCAACGTCTACGGGTCGGTTTATCCCCTCAAAGCGGCCCTTCCCTACCTGACCGAGTCGGCGGGGGTGGTCACGTTTATTTCCAGCATCTCGGCCCTGAACGGGATGCCCAGCGGCTCGGCCTACTGCGCCGGGAAAGCCGCCCTCACCAATCTGACCCACACGCTCAACCTCGAACTCCACCCAACGGGTATCCGGGTTGGTGTCGTACACCTCGGATTCACCCAGAACGACGCCGACAAACGCGTGCTCGACGCGGCCGGGCGGACGGTGCCGGTTGCCTACCGGAATCCGCGCTTCCAGATGACCCAACCCGAGGTAGCGCGGGCCATTCTGAAGCACGTCAGAAAACGCCGAACCAGGACGGTGCTCACGCCAACGGGCTTTCTGATCAGTTTTATGACCCGCTATTTCCCCGTCACCGGCGACCGCATCATCCTGTGGAGCATGAAGAACTGGAAGCAGTTTTATGAGTGAGACGAGCGGGAGAATGCGCTTTTTAGTCCGCCCGCAATTCGCTACGTTTGACCTATGAAAAATGAAGACCGCATTCTGGAATTATTGGCCGAAACCCTGCAATGAATGGATCGGTACAGCGAACGATTTGACAAGTGGCAGGAGGAAATGAAACGACTACGCGAAGAGTCGGATCTTCAGCGCCAAGAGATGAAACTTCAGCAGGAAGCAACTTTAATAATGCTGGCGAAAATTCAGCAGCACGATAACCGGCTGGCCAAGCACGAAGACGGCATTGACAAACTTGTAGAACGTGCGGATCTGTTTCGGGAGCGCGCATTAGAGCAACAAAAGGCGTATCGGGAAATGACGGAGTTGTTGATGTTTCACAACAAAGCACTGCGCGAAAAGAACATTTTGTAACGTCGGGGCGTCAGTGTTGAACCGGCAACGCTAAGTCCGCCACCTGAATGCCCCACGCGCACCGAAAATGACCCAGCGGACACGTTGCCCGGCCGTGAATACCGCAGGGCCTGCATTCGAGCGGCTCCGGCGTCTGCACCACCCGCGACCCGTTGGACAATGGCCCGAATCCGAATTCCGGGGCCGTTGAGCAAAAAACAGCCGTTGTCGGCGCGTTCATGGCCGAGCACAGATGCAAAGCCGCCGAGTCGTTGACGTAGTTCATTACCGCCCCCTCGTGCAAAGCCGCCGACCGCATCAGGTTCATGCTGCCCGTCAGGTTCACTACCCTTCCTTCCCGCCCCGACAAACTCCGAATCGTCTCGCAAAGAGGTGAGTCGGTGGGTGCTCCCAGCAGATAAACCGTCAGGTTAGCCGACAACGCCCGAATCAGTTCGGCCCAGCGTTTGGCGGGATATTGCTTGGTGAACCAGACCG
>JAYTAC010000273.1:0-1647 GCA_043737755.1 Spirosoma sp. | reverse complement strand
TCAGGCCCGTTTCCTCGTGCGAGAAAATGGTGCCGATGCTGAATTGCTCCTGCAACGCCCGCAGCACGTCCGGCACCTCCCGGTGAAACACCCGGAGTTGAGGTGGTCCTGTCTCGCCGACTACGGGTATATCCATCGGCTCATCGTCAAACTCAAACGGCAGCCATTCGTGCACGGGTACGGCTGCTGATGGTACTGCTGATTCCGTCGATCTGGCCAGCGCGGGCAGTTGCTGATTCAGGTCGGCTAAACACTCCGTCACAAACCGCCAATGGCGCGGGTCGTAGTTTGGGTCGGCGAGGACCGACGGCTCGAAGCAGTACAGCAACAACAACGGCTTATTCGATTCAACTGCCGTTTTCAAAGCAGCATGGTCGCGCAGGCGCAGGTCGCGCTTAAACCAAAGAATATTTATTGATGCGTGTTTGGTCATGCTGAAGTTTGAACTTGTGCGGACCACGCGCCGATGCGTCGGCGCGACCGGGTTTCAGAAAACCTTGCTGGTTTGGTGACGGTCTGTACAGGCTTAACAAAGTCATTGTCGGTAAAATTTGTTTAGTTTCACCCGCCTGAAACCAACGTTCTTATGACGCCCGAAACCGCTTTTTCGCTTGCTAATCTGCTTGTACTGCCGCAGTGGGTATTGATGGTCGTTGCCCCGCGCTGGCGCGTGACGCAGGCAATGGCGCAGTGGCTCCCGATCCCGATGCTGCTGGCTGGGATGTACATCTACTACCTGTTCATAGCACCCGCGTCGGCCAATGGTCCATCGCTCGATTTTCGGTCATTCAGCACGCTACAGGGCGTCATGTCGCTGATGGGTGGTGGTCAGAAAGGGGCCGCACTCGCTGGCTGGATTCACTACTTAGCGTTCGATTTGGTGGCGGGCAGTTACATTCTGCGCGACGGACAAACGCGAAACATTCACCACGGCTGGCTCATTCCCGCCATGCTGCTGTGTTTTATGCTGGGACCGAGCGGGCTGCTGCTCTACGGACTGGTGCGTTTATTTTTGGGGAATCGGTCGAAAACAAAATAAGTAGGTTGCGTCAAACAATTTGGCTTGACAATTGTTGGGTCCAACGCTATATTCACCACTCAACCGCTAAGCCGATCTGTTGGCCTGCGTCCGTGACTTATGGCGATGATTTCTGCTCGATTTCTCCTCCTGATTGCCCTCTTCGCCGGACTGCATCGGCCATCGACCATTGCCCAGACGCTGTCTCCCGGTCAGGCGCGGCAGGACCTGACGTTTCTGAAGCGAAAACTCGATCTGCTCCACCCCGGCATGGGCTATTACACCCCTCAGCCGCGCATGGAGCAGCTTTATGATTCGCTCTATAACCGGCTGACGGCTCCAATGGACTACCGGATGTTTTTCCACCACGTCAGTCCATTGGTGACCGCCCTCAAAGACGGACATACGAATCTGAATCACCGCAAGAACTACATTGGCCGAAGCACCCGGTTCATTCCGTTTTTCATCCGGCCCGTTGGCGATCAATATTACATCAGCCATAACGTGTCGGCCGATACGAGTCTTCGGCGGGGGACCGAATTGCTCACCATCAACAACCGCACCGTAGCCGACCTGCACCGCAAACTGATGGATTGTGATCACTCCGGTTCCGACGGCGACAACCTCAC
>JAYTAC010000272.1:0-1650 GCA_043737755.1 Spirosoma sp. | reverse complement strand
GGTCAGTATGCATGTTTTCATGAATAAACCGGGAGTTAGGAACCGGCGCAAGATAGTTATTTTCGGGTTCCCGTAATGTCGCCCCGTTTGGTAAGCGTGACGCCCTGCTGCAACGTTTCAGCAACCGTGTTCAACGTAAATACCCTGTCCTTCACCACAAATTGACCCTGAGCGGTGTAGGCTGCGTTGTACGTCTTTCCGCCGAACGTCAGCGGCTCACTTTGTTTGTCGATAACCCGGAAGGTAGCATCCGTCAGTTCAACCGTCAGCATCTGTTTGGTCGTACCGTTAAACAGTAATTCTACGTACAGTTGATTGACCGTCTGCGTTTTCGAGACCGTAACTTCCACCTTGCCAGCTTCGGGAGCGTTCGTCGGCAGAGTTCCGTTGATAAACGTGGTTGAGGTGTAGCCCCCGTCGTAAATGCCGACGTACTGATCGCGCGGGTCAACGTCGGCCCCGCCCAAACCGGATTTTTTGCAGGCGGTTGTCAGTGAAATCAGGAAGGCAACAACCGCGAAGGCTTTGCGAACCGAATGAGTGGCGTGAGCCGTAGCCATGATCGTATATGTAGGTAAGTTGAGCACTCCCTAACAAACGCTGTGCCGGGTTTATTCGGTATATGAGCGATTTAAAACTGCTCGTGCTTCACCAGCGCACCTGCCCGTCGCCCACCACGACCCACTTCTCGGTCACCAATTTCTCCAGCGCGAACGGGCCACGGGCGTGCAACTTCTGCGTCGAAATGCCGATTTCAGCCCCCAGACCAAACACGGCCCCGTCGGTGAAGCGCGTCGACGCGTTGGCGTACACTGCTGCCGCGTCAACTTCGGCAAGGAAACGGTCGATAATGGGCTGATTCTGCGAGATGATGGCTTCGGAGTGGCGCGACGAATATGTTTGAATGTGCGACAGGGCTTCGTCGGGGCCGGTTACCACCTTCACGGCGCATTTGTAGTCCAAAAACTCGCGGCCAAAATCGTCGGGCCGGGCGCGTTGCAGACGGTCGTAGCCAGCCCGCTCAAAAATCCCATACGCCGTTTCGTCGGCAAATACCTCCACGCTCCATTTCCCGAAGTCAGTCGTGAGCATCGGCAGAAATTGACTCGCAATGGCCTCATCCACCAGTACGCAGTCGAGCGCGTTGCACACCGACGGCCGTGATACTTTGGCGTTGGCGACGATAGCCGCTGCTTTCTCCAGATCGGCCGACGCTTCGACGTAGGTATGGCAAACGCCCGCGCCGGTTTCGATGGTGGGTACGAGCGAGTACTGACGCACAAACTGAATCAATGACTCCGAACCGCGCGGAATAATGATGTCCACGTACCGCACCGCCGTAAGTAGTTCGTTGACCACGGCGCGGTCGGGGGGGAGCAGCGTCACAGCGGCTTTCGGCACGTCGAACTCGGCCAGCACGCTCTGAATCAGACCAACCAGATACCGGTTCGAGAAATCAGCTTCTTTGCCGCCTTTCAGCACACACGCATTCCCCGACCGCAGGCAGAGCGACGCCACGTCGACGGTTACGTTGGGGCGGGCCTCGTATATGACGCCCACGACGCCGAGCGGCACGGTGATTTTTTTGAGGGATAACCCCTGCTCAATGGTCCGGTCCACGAGCAGTTCGCCCGCCGGGTCGGGCAGCGT
>JAYTAC010000271.1:0-4324 GCA_043737755.1 Spirosoma sp. | reverse complement strand
TGATGAACCGCCAACGATCCAACCGCTCGGCCTGGGCACGGTACGTGATCTGGGCGATGCTACTGGGTGTGATGGTACTGGCGTGTCGGCACAGGGCGGACGATGGTGAGTTTGTCCTGAACCGGACAGGTTCAACCCTTTTCCCAACGAACGAGTCCCGACGGTTGACTGCCGAACTGGATAAGCAGGGAGCACCGTGGTTCAGGCAGTCGGCACTGTTTGATAAAGACAGGCATACAATCGTCAATGGGAAACGGGTAGTTATCACCACGTTCATAAATTATCCCGATATTCTTTGCACGAGAAACGACCGGCTGGCTCTCAAACTACGGGACGGACAGCGGGTAACCGTTTTTATCAACGGTCAGCAAGCAACACTGCCGGAGAAGGCTCTGGCAGCAATACGTTTCGAGGAGGTTGCTGATATACTTGTTTATCAAAAATGGGATGATGCGCCCGGTGCGGAAACGTATCCTGAGTCGCACAGATTGTTCATCAGCACAACCCACAGAAAGCCGGTCACGGATTTTGTGCGCTCACAATGGTCAAACTACCTCAAAGCCGCAGCGGTGTCTGACCATCCATTGGGCAAAGCCAGCACGTTTTCCATGAATAAGTTATTGGAAGCCACTTTTTTCAGCAACAAACTCGCCTTTGTGAAACGCACCAAGGACAATCACCTGACGCTCCACGACAGCTACAAAACTGATATTGACCTGTTCATTAACGGACTACCCGCAAAAGAGAAGGACATTGAAGGTGTTCACATTCGGGAAGTGGACAGGCTATATGCCAATGAACGTTCTTTTGAGGATTGGGCCGACGGGCCGGAGCGTAAAAGTCGGTTCGTGCTGTACATTCAAACGGCACCAAAACGGGCCAAACGCGATAGCAGCTACTACGTGTTCAGCCCGTTTTATTCAGGTGATTTCTGAGGTATTATTCACCCCCCAAACCATATCGGTCAAGCGCATCAGACGGTGCCCGTGGGTGCGGGCTTCGGCGCGTCACCGGTAGCATTCCCTCCTCCTTTCAACTTTTTCTTCTTCTTTTTACCAGTGTTTCGTGTCGCATACTTGGCGTCTAACTGTTGCAGATCGCTGTTGAGTGCGGCCAGCACAACGGGCTGCTTTTCGCCGATGGGCGTTAGTACGTCAAACGATTCGGGGATGATCCCCTGCTTGTTCAACGCCAGAATCTCGACCACCCGCGCAATCGGCAGTGGGTGCCAGGTGCTCTCCGAACTGTACCCAAACCACATCAGCCTGCGAAAAATGTCGGTTTTTTGCAGCCACGCGCGGCCTTTTTGGGTTTCCAGTGGCTTTTCAACCGTCGGAATATCGCGCAGAGCGTCCATGTACGTATCCAATTCGTAGTTCAGACAGCATTTCAATCGCCCGCACTGACCCGAGAGTTTCGCCGGATTGAGCGATAGGTTTTGATACCGAGCCGCCGAAGTTGCAATGTTTTTGAAATCGGTGAGCCAGGTCGAGCAGCACAGTTCGCGCCCGCAGGAGCCAATGCCGCCGAGCCGTCCCGCTTCCTGCCGCAGACTGATCTGCTTCATCTCGATTCGGGCCTTAAACTCACCGGCCAGCGTCTTGATTAGCTCCCGAAAATCAACGCGTTCCTCCGACGAGTAGTAGAACGTCGCCTTCGTATTGTCGGACTGAAACTCCACGTCAGACAGTTTCATGTTCAGTTTCAACCCACGGGTTATCTCGCGGGAGCGGTAGAGCGCAGGCAGATCACGCAAAACGGCCTGCTCGTGCCGGTCGAGGTCTTTTTGCGTGGCCATGCGGTGGATCACTTTCGTGTCGTCGTTGATTTTAACGGCCCGCTTTTTCACCTGCAACCGCACTAATTCGCCCTGCATCGACACCGCGCCGAGGTGAAATCCCGACTGCATCTCTACCACTACGTAATCGCCCGTTGTCAGATCGAGTTGATGCACGTTACGATAGTATTCCTTCCGCCCGCCTTTGAATTTTACCTCAACAACGTCGTATCCTTTTCCCGGCATAGCAATGTCGCTCAGCCAGTCGAACGAATTCAATTTATTACAGCCCCCCGTGCTACACCCACCACTCGAGCACCCTGCCACAGCCATAACGGGCGTTGAGCCATCGGCCGTGGATGCGGTGCGCTGGGTTCCACACCCACCAGTTGCACACGATTTACATGACATAGTTTTTTATGTTTATGCGGTTCCCCGCCGACACTACAAACCACAAACTCCGAATCAGTCAGCGTACCGAATCAGGTCAAGCCCAATGTCTTTGCGGTACTGTTTTCCGTTAAACTGCACCATTCGGGCCGCTTCCTGCGATTTCCGAACGGCGTTTTCGAGCGAGTTAGCCTGGGCCGTCAGGGCCAGCACCCGCCCTCCGTTGGTCACTATATGACCGTTCTGAGCCAGCGTTCCGGCATGGAACGCCATTACATCATCCAAACGCTCCAGGTCCGAAACGATGTGACCTTTCTCATAAACATCGGGGTAGCCACCCGCTACAACCACCGTCGTTACGGCAGTTTGCGGTGACACCACCAGGGTAACAGTGCTCAACTGGCCCGAAGCCGCAGCCACCATCAACTCCACAAAGTCGTTCTGAATGCGGGGCAGCACAACTTCGGTTTCGGGATCACCCATCCGGGCGTTGTATTCAATAACGAACGGTTCGCCGTTTACCTTCATCAACCCGATGAAAATAAACCCCTGGTAGTGGATTCCTTCCTGCTGCAAACCAGACAGCGTTGGCTTCACAACTTTTTCTTCTACCTTCCGCATGAAGGTTTCATTAGCAAACACGACCGGCGAAACCGCCCCCATGCCGCCCGTGTTAGGACCGGTGTCGCCCTCTCCGATTCGTTTGTAATCTTTTGCTTCGGGCAGAATTTTGTAGTGCTCACCATCTGTTAGCACAAACACCGACAGTTCGACACCCCGCAGAAACTGTTCCACAACGACCTTACTGCCTGCTGCCCCGAATTTTTGTCCTTCGAGCATGTCACGCAGGGCGATTTGGGCATCGGCCAGCGTTTCGGCAATGATCACGCCCTTGCCAGCCGCCAGCCCGTCGGCCTTCAGCACAATCGGGAGCGCGTGGGTTTCGAGGTAAGTCAGGCCATCGGCAAGTGTGGCGGCTGTGAAAGTCTGCGAAGCCGCCGTTGGAATGCCGTAACGCTTCATAAACTGCTTCGAGAAATCCTTGCTGCCTTCCAACTGCGCTCCGGCTACGTCGGGGCCAACGATTTTCAACTGCGCCAAATCGGGTTGCTGACGCATGAAATCAACGATTCCCTTCACTAATGGCTCCTCCGGCCCAACAATCAGCAGGTCGACGCTGTGCGCCCGAATAGCATTAGCGATGGCGGGGAAGTCAGAAAAGTCAATGGGTAGGTTGATGGCTACCTGCGATGTACCGGCGTTACCCGGAGCTACAAACAGCGCAGTACACAACGGGCTTTGAGCCAGCTTCCACGCGAACGCGTGCTCACGCCCGCCCGACCCCAGTAGTAGTATGTTCATCGTTTAGTTGGCTACTTCCGAGAGGAACTTGATGCGCATCAGGCGCAGGTCCTGTTCGGTGAAATCGTCGCCCCCGAACTCGCGCAGGGCAACGGCAATGTTATCGGTTTCAGCCCGCATAAAGTACTCGAATATTTCATCCTGCCGGTCCTCGTCCATTACCTGATTGACGTAATAATCGAGGTTCAGGCGAGTACCCGAGTAGCAAATGTGCTCGATCTCCTCCATCAAATCTTCCATCGACAACGCTTTCGACCCGGCAATTTCGTCCAGATCAACTTTACGGTCGATCTGCTGGATGATGTAAATTTTGACCTTCGATTTGTTGATCGTGGACTTGACGACGACGTCCTTATCGGTCTCGATCTCGTTTTCCTCGACGTACTTAACGATCAGGTCAATGAACTGCCGTCCAAATTTCTGCACCTTCCCCATGCCGACGCCGTTGATCTGCGCCATTTCCTCTTGGGTAGCGGGATACGTAGTGGCCATCTCCTCCATCGAAGGGTCCTGGAAGATGACGTACGGCGGCAGGTTTTTTTCTTTGGCAACCTTCTTCCGAAGCGCTTTCAGCAAACCCAGCAGTTCTTCGTCATAAGCTACCCTGCCCGATGCTGAGTCAGAATCCTTGTCGTCGTCGTCTTTGGGGTCGGTTGCTATCAGCGCGTAGTCATGATCTTTAGCCAGCGTAATAGGGTACGGGTCTTCGATATAATTCATGCCCCGTTGCGTCAGCTTCAGAATACCGTAATTATCGACGTCTTTTTCAAGGTAGCCGTAGATGGTGATCTGTTT
>JAYTAC010000270.1:0-4325 GCA_043737755.1 Spirosoma sp. | reverse complement strand
CAATGTCGTCGGTTTCGCCGTAGGAAAAGCCCCGTTTGACGCCCCCGCCCGCCATCCAGACCGTGAATGCGTCGAGGTGATGGTCGCGGCCCATGAACGGCAGCACCTGCCCGTCGCGGTTTTCCTGCATCGGTGTCCGGCCGAACTCCCCGCCCCACACCACCAGCGTATCGTCTAATAAACCGCGCTGTTTCAGGTCGGTGAGCAGGGCCGCCACCGCCTGATCGGACTGTCGACATTTGTCCCTTAGCCCGAAATCGACGGAGCCGTCTTTGCTGGTGCCATGCGTGTCCCAGCCCCAGTCGAAGAGCTGCACAAACCGCACTCCGCGCTCCACCAACCGACGCGACAGCAGGCAGTTGCGGGCAAACGAACCTTTAGCCGGGTCAACGCCGTAGCTGTCCAGGATGTACTGCGGTTCGCTTTTGATGTCCATCGCATCCGGCACCGACATCTGCATCTTAAACGCCAATTCATACTGCGCAATCCGGGTCAGAATTTCGGGGTCTTTCACGTCGTCATACTGCTGCTGATTAATGTCGTTGATAGCGTCGATGGTGTTTTTACGAATGTCGCGGCTCATTCCGGCGGGGTCCGAGGCATACAGCACCGGGTCGCCATCGGTGCGGCACTGTACGCCCTGGTACACACTCGGCAAAAAACCGCTGCCCCACACCGACTTGCCCGCGTCGGGCGATTTACCACCCGATGCCAGCACGATGAACCCCGGCAGGTTGTCGTTTTCCGAACCCAGTCCATACGTCACCCACGATCCCATGCTGGGCCGACCGAGCCGGGCACTGCCCGTGTGCATCAGTAGCTGAGCGGGCGCGTGGTTGAACTGGTCGGTGTGCATCGCTTTCAGGAACGTGATGTCATCCACAACGCCCTGCAAATGAGGCATGAAGTCGGACACCCACGCGCCCGACTGCCCGTGCTGCGCGAATTTGCCCTGCGGCCCCAGCATCTTCGGAACGCCCCGGATAAACGCAAATTTCTTGCCTTCCAGCAGTGCCTGCGGGCAGTCTTCGCCGTTGTACTTGATTAATTCGGGCTTGTAGTCGAACAACTCCAACTGGCTCGGCGACCCGGCCATGTGGATATAGATCACCCGTTTGGCTTTGGGTATGTATTGCGACGGGTGCGGGGCCGTGTCCGGCCCATCCGTCGACAGGGCGGACCCAACGGCAGTAGTCGGCGCATCGTTTTTCCCGAAAAAGCCACAGCTACCCAGCACCGAACTGAGTGCCATAGCACCCAGACCCGTTGAGCAGGTGTGCAGAAAGTGCCGCCGGGTTTCGCGTTCGGCGGCTGCCTGCCGGAGTTCGTTAACGAGTTTATTCATGATTACTCTTTCGTTATGACCTCATCTAAATTCAGCATCGTGTTGGCGGTCACCGTCAGGGCGGCCTGCTGGGGCGTTGCCGTCGACTGCGTCATCAATTTCTTCGCTTCATCGGGGTACTGGCGGTAATGCTGTTCCGTACTGCGGTAAAGCCGGGTGAGCACGGCTAACTTTTTCGGCGTCAGGTCGCGGAGCATCACGCGCCGGAAACCGGCCTGAATCTGGCTTTCGGGTGAGTGGCCATGCTGCTGCATGTACCGGGCCAGCGTCTGGGCCGCTTCGATGTAGACCGGGTCATTGAGCGTGACTAAGGCCTGCAAGGGCGTGTTGGTTCGGATTCGGCGCGACTGACAAAACTCCCGGCTGGGACTGTCGAAGGTCACCATCGACGGGTACGGAGCGGTGCGTTTCCAGTAAGTGTACAGAGCACGGCGGTGCAGATCCTCGCCCGTGCTTTGCTTCCACGAATCACCGTCGTAGGGCGATTGCCAAATGCCGTCGGGCTGGGTCGGCATCACACTGGGACCGCCCATTTTGCGGCTCAGCAAGCCACTAACGGCCAACGCCTGATCGCGCACCTGCTCGGCCGACAGCCGGATGCGCGGCCCGCGAGCCAGCATCTTGTTAAACGGATCCTTAGCCAATAGTTCGGGCGATACGCTGGATTGCTGCCGGTACGTGGCTGACAGCACTAATCGCTTCAGTAGCTTTTTGACACTCCAATGGTCGGTTTCCATAAATTCAACGGCCAAATAATCCAGCAGTTCGCGGTGCGTCGGCGGAATACCCTGCGTGCCCATGTCCTCGACCGTTTCCACGATGCCCGCGCCGAATAATTGCTCCCAGAAGCGGTTCACGGCCACGCGGGCCGTCAGCGGGTTTTGCCGGTCGACCATCCAGCGGGCTAATCCAAGCCGGTTTTTGGGCAGTTTCAGGTCCATCGCTGGAAAAACTTTGGGTACGTCGGGCGATACTTTCTTACCCTTCACGAGCCAGTTTCCCCGGTCGAAAACGTGCGTTTCGCGGGCCAGGTCGCCCGACCCGTCGAGCATAATCGGCACCGACTCGGCATCGGCGTTCAGCACGTCAAGCAGTAATCTATCCTGCGGGCCGATGACATCGACGGGCTGACCGGGCAGCATCGGCTGGAACGACACCCACTTGATCATCACCCATTCCCTGGGTGCTTTCGGGCTGTTCAGCGACAGATACACGTTATGCTTCCCCTGCACCCGTGGCAACGGAATCATCTGAATCGTGTCGTTCCATTGATTACCGGTTTTTGGAACAGGCACGGTTGCCAGAACGGGGCCATCAACCCGGTCCTGCCGAATGGTGACGGTCGCACCGGGGGCGTTGGTCCCCCATGCAATCAACAGTCGGGACGGTCCGACGGGTTGCGGTCCGACGGTTCGCGGTCCGACGGCTCGCGGTCCGACGGCTCGGCGGTTGGTGAACGTCACGTTTTTGATGCGGGCGAGTCCTTTATCCTGAAACCCGAAGTACTTGGCATCCAACAGCGACGCGTTGGCCAACTGATCGAAATCGTGTGAGTTGATCTTCGGCTCGATGGTCCGTACTAAATGCGTGAATTGGTTTACCCCGGTCCGTCCCTGTTTGGGGTCAGTAGATTTCGATAAGATGAATTGCTGTAGCTGGACGATTTTGAGCGAATCGGCGGGCTTGTAGAATCGCAGTGTCGGCGTATCGCTCGTCACATCCTCGTCGCGGGAGTTGTTGAAAAAAGCCGCGTACTTATAAAATTCGTCGTGGACAAACGGGTCATACGGGTGGCTATGGCATTGAACGCAGGCGAACGTTGTGCCCTGCCAAACGTCCCAGGTTGTGCCCACGCGGTCAAGCAGGGCCGCTACGCGAAATTCTTCGTCCTGCGTACCGCCCTCATCGTTGGTCATCGTGTTGCGGTGAAACGCCGTTGCCACCAACTGATCGTCGGTTGCTGCTGGCAATAAATCGCCCGCCAATTGGTCAACGGTGAACTGGTCGAAGGGCTTGTCCTGATTAAAAGCGTTAATGAGCCAGTCGCGATACCGCCAGATTTTACGGCCGGGGTCACGCTCGTAGCCTTTGGTATCGGCGTAGCGGGCGAGGTCGAGCCACCAGCCCGCCCAGCGTTCGCCATACGCGGGCGCGTTCAGCAGCCGGTTCACCACCCGCTCATACGCGTCGGGCGATCTGTCGTTGATAAAACGGGCGGCTTGCCGTTCCGTTGGCGGCAGTCCGGTCAGGTCGAGCGATACCCGGCGGATGAGCGTGGCGCGGTCCGCTTCGGGCGACGGTTTCAATCCATCAGCCTTCAGCTTGTCGAGAAGAAACGGGTCGATCTCGTTTTTAACCCACTGCGCATCGTCATTTTGGCTAATTCCCAGTCGGCTCCAGAACGTGCCCACTTTCGGCACGTCGGGCTTTTCGACGGGTTGATACGCCCAGTGATCGCCCCATTCGGCTCCCTGATCGATCCACTTGCGCAGGACCTCAATTTCGTCGGGTTTCAGGGGCGGGTGGTCGAGCGGCATCCGCTCGTCGAGGTCGGTCAGCGTCAGCCGCCGAATCATTTCGCTGCCGTCGGCGTCGCCGGGAATAATAGCAAGTTTGCCCGATTTGGCCGGGGCGAGGGCTTCGTGTTTGAACAGCAGCGAGAACCCCGACGCTTTTTTGACGCCCCCGTGGCAGGCGATGCAGTTTTTGTTGAGCAGCGGTTTTATCTGGGTATTGTAATCTACCCGGCTCTCGAAAATACCGAGAAACGACGAGAGAAGTAATCCCAGCGCAATAATGACGCCACTAAAAATGATCCATTGAGTTTTCATAAACGAGCACAAACGGACGGTGTCTCCACGCTAAAAGCAGGAGGGCGGGGTTTTGTACTAAGAAAATCACGGGTGGGTGCAATTTTAACCCAAAGAAGGCCTAACTCGTTCAGAATGAGGTACAGGCGCGGGTGTTTACCCATGCCTGT
>JAYTAC010000269.1:0-1660 GCA_043737755.1 Spirosoma sp. | reverse complement strand
TACCTCAACACCAGGCTGACAGTTAAAGCCTGTTTTTTTGGAGAAATTATGCAACATGCAGCAACATATAGCACCGCCCGGCAACATCTTGCCACTTGCTGCAACGTAATTGACCAAATCGGCGAAACGCTATGAGTTCAAACATTAGGGTAAAGTGAATCTGTGAACAGTGTGGCAACGAATTTGAAGCCCGTACTACCGTTACCAAGACGTGTAGCGACACTTGCGCCAGTAGAGCCTACAAGGCTCGCAAGCGGGTCGCAAAGGTCACAGCAAGCAATGAGCAGACCCGGCGAATTGTCGTGAAGCCTATGGAATACATACGCGCTAAAGAAAGCCTGAACATTGCCGATGCCAGTAAACTGTTAGGCGTTAGTCGGTGGACAATTTGGCGGGCTATTGGTTCGGGCGGTCTTCACGCCGTGAAGTTGGGTAGGCGTACGCTCATACGCCGTTCGGACATTGACCGGCTATTTGATCAACCGGCGCCCTCCCCCAAGTTAGCACCGGCTCCGGTTGCGTTGGCTGATTGCTACACTCTCTCCGAGGTGAGAGAGAAATACAGCATTTCCGATAAAGCACTATACGACCTCATCCGGCGCAACGAAATTCCAAAGCAGTACAGTGGTCAGTACGCATACGTGCCCAAAACACGGATTGATGAACTTTTAACGTCCTCACCCTTACAGCCATGATTAAAGTCCACTTGCGTAAAAAGCCGATTAGTGACGGGCGTACAAGTCTGTACTTAGATTACTACCCGGCTATTCCTCATCCTGACACCGGCAAACCGACCCGGCGCGAATTCTTGGGGCTGTATGTATTCAATCGTCCAAAAACGCCCGCAGACAAAGACCAAAACAGTGAGACGTTGGCTTTAGCCGAAAACATCCGGGCAAAACGACAAATCGAAGTCTTGAACGGAGCACACGGGTTTTTATCCAAGAAGAATTTGAACACCTGTTTTGTGAAATACTGCGAAGCGTTGTCTGCAACACGCATCGGCAGTAATAAAGACGGTTGGGGCAGTGCTTTACATTACCTTCGCAACTTCACTGGTGGAACGCTCAAGTTATCCGAACTGACTCCAAAGAAATGCCGTGACTTTCGGGCGTACATGATAGGCGCCAAGAGTCAGCATAACGATGAGCTGCTGGCTGTTAACTCGACGGTAAGATATTTCAATGAGTTTAAAGCCGCTCTAAAACTATAATGATCCCCAAAATTCGATCTACTGTCTAAGCTCCCGAAGTGGTTGCCAACTTAGCTAACCATGAAGACCAGAACACGACGGCAGTTCACGGCAGAGTTTAAGACCAAACTCGTTTTGCAGGTGCTTCGCCGGGAGCAGACCCTGAACCAAATTGCGTCAACTAACGACATCCACCCCAAGCAGCTTCAAACTTGGAAGTAAACCTTTCTGGCTGGCGCACCAAAAGTGTTTGATGAACAAAAGGGGGCAGGAAAGCCCGTCACCGATGAGCCAGGACCGTTTTATGAACAAATTGGACGGTTGCAGATGGAACTGACCTGGCTCAAAAAAAATTGGGGACTTCCCCATGAACCAGCGATGTGCTATGCTGGAACCCACTCACGTACAGCTTAGTACACGTCGGCAGTGCGATTTGTTGAGTATCAGTCGGTCAACTTTGTACTATTG
>JAYTAC010000268.1:0-4340 GCA_043737755.1 Spirosoma sp. | reverse complement strand
ACGGCAGCAGCAGCAGGAAGGTTTGGAACAGCAGAATCAGGTGTTTTTTGATGAAGGCACCGTCGCGCAGGCCCGCCCCCATCACGGCGAGAGCCTGCTGCAACCGGGGTTCCGGCTCGGCGGCATCGTTTTTATACGACAGAAACAGCATCCCGGCCACAAACAGCGCGGCCCAGCCACCCAGCACGAGCCAGAACCGGGGTTTTGTCAGGATACCAAAAATAGTGCGGTTTGGATTGGCCAGCAGGTACTGAACGCTCAGAAATGCCAGGTGCAATGCCCCGGCCAGCAGTGCCCCGTCTTCCTTGACCAGCACCAGCAACGTACCCGTCAGCAGCAGCCAGCCCGTGCGGTAGCTGAGCAGGGCCAGCAGAAACAGCAGCGACAGCGGGAAATACGTCAGTTCGGGGTGCCAGCCGATGCCGGGGTGATCGCTGAACCAGAACCAGACCGGACCCAGCAGCAGCACCGCCCCCACCAACCATACCGCCCAAACCGGCAACCGCTGACTAATCCGCCGGAGTAACAACCCGTAACTCAGCAGCGACAGGATCGTCTGCACGGCAAAAGCGCCATAAGCGCCCGTCACGTAAATGAGCGGTCCCCACAGCAGCATGGCGTAATTATTATGAATCCGGTCGTCGTAGCCCCACACGTTTTCGTAGAGCAGCGGCCGACCGTCCATCCAGCTACAGGAATTCTGCAAAAAGATGTACATGTCGTTATACGTATAATACAATGCCTGAAAGCGGGCCGCTTTGAACCAGAAAAACAGGAGCAGCAACACACCGCTGACCGCAACCGGAACAATCCATTTTGTTGTCATACGTGCCCGCACGGGTTGTATATACGTGCCTGAGTAGTTAGGTGTTCAGGTGTTTGCCGATTCATCGTCACAGTGTCCGGGTGTTGGATTACCAACACCCGCCAAACGCCAAAACACCTGAATGATGTCAGAACGTTGCTGTCAATCGGTGCGCAGGATTCCGCCCAACTCGGTGTAGGGTACGATTACCTCGATGGGTCCGAGGGCGTAGGCGGCAATCTCGTAGGGATTGTAATAGAAAACCATTCCCTCGCGGCTCATACCGACGTTATCGGGCAGAAAAAACCGGCCGTCCCGCAAAAAATACCCGCGTTCTTCGAGGTTGGCCCGTGGGAGCAACTCCTGCTGCCGACGGAACGCCTGTTCCACCACATTCAGCAGGGCCGTTGTGTCCGAGACGACATCGGTCAGCGACAGGGGCCGACCGGTTTGGCGGTCAAACATGTAGAAAGACGCGTTTGAGTTGGGGTGCGCTCCACCCGTGTACGCGTAAGTTTCCATCCGGGCCGTCAGTACGCTGGCACTGGCATACGTTGTATCGGTCTCCGTTTTGAGTTCCCAGCAGCTACCCAGCCCGCCCACGTCGCTGGTCACGGCCCGGTAGTCGGCGGCAAAGAGCGCAGCCGCTTTGCTGAGGTCGGTGCGGGCGTCGGGATTGGCCGCTACGGTGGCACTGTCGAGCCAGCCGGTGATGCTGCCCACGGCCAGCATCCGCAGGCTGTCGTTTATTTTTTGCGCCCCCTCGGTGTTATCCTGAAGCTGAAAGTAGCCAACCGATACGTCCACGCCCTTATTGACGGTGGTGTCGCAACGGCTGGCACCGGTCAGCGTAAACTGCTGGCGAATCAGAACAGGGGGTCCCGCCGGTGGTGCCGAGCGGCAAGCCGACAGAAACGGAATCAGACTGGCAACAAACAGAATGCGGAGGGACTTCATGCAGAAAAAACGGTTCTACAAACTTAGCGAATCTTTGAACCGAATGGCCTGCCGTCGGCTTATTTCGATCTTGTCGCCCCCGCGCAGCGTCACCAGCAGCCCCCCGCTGAACCAGGGTTCTATCTTCTCGATCCACTGGAGATTGATAATGTGTTTGCGGTTGGCCCGGAAAAACGTGGCGGGGTTGAGCCGGTCTTCGAGCGCGTTGAGCGACTTGAGCACCAACGGTTTCTGATCGTCGAAATACAGCCGGACGTAGTTGCCCATCGACTCGAACAGCCGCACCTTACCCAGCTTCACAAACCAGCATTTCTCCCCGTCTTTGACAAACACCTGGTCGTTTTCGCCCAGCGTTCTGGTAGCCGAACCAAACGAATCCACGCCGGACGAAGCCACGCCGGACGAATCCACGCCGGACGTGGCTTCGTTCGTCAGCGCACTGTTGGTTTCGTGATTGTGCTCTTCTTCCACGCGGTGGATAGCTTCGCTCAGCCGCGCCAGTTCAATGGGTTTAAGCAGGTAGTCGAGCGCGTTGAACTCAAACGCCTTGAGGGCGTATTCATCGTAAGCGGTCGTGAAGATGACCTCCGGCGTTTTGCCTTCGATGGCCTGCAATAACTCGAAGCCGTTTTTGCCGGGCATCTGGATATCCAGAAACAAAAGGTCCGGTTCCAGTTCTTCGATCATCGGCAGGGCTTCGTCGGCGTTGGCGGCCTCGCCCACGATCTGAATTTTGGGGAAATTACCGAGCAGCCGACGCAGTTCGTTGCGGGCTAAGCGTTCGTCGTCAATGATAAGGGTTTTCATAAGGGAATGATTTTTGTGGTGAATTGTGAGTGCGTTACGAATGCCATTACTCAAAGTAGGGGCATTCGTAACGCACTCACAATTCACCATTCTTTACTTTTTCACGTCGGAACAAACCCTCCGACTGGGCAGGGATAATGATATCGGCACAAACGATAGTCTCGTCTTCCTGAACAATCTGAAATTGGGCGTCGGGGCCGTAGAGCAGTTCGAGCCGCTGGGCGGTGTTGGCCAATCCGAACCCGCCCGACGCTTCTTTGTCGCCCAGCACCCCCGTATTGCGGATAACGATGTGCAGTTTGTCGACTCCGTCGTCGTGGGACATCAGCGTCGACTGCACGGCCACAAATCCCCCGCCTACCGCCGTGGATACGCCGTGCTTGATAGCGTTTTCGACCAGCGTCTGGAGCATCATTGGCGGCACCTGCCAGAAAAGCGTCCGGCCATCGAGGTCGATGCGCGAGGTCAGCCGGTCTTCGTAGCGGACTTTTTCGAGGGCCAAATAATCCTCCACCGTTTTGATTTCTTCACGCAGTTCAACGGTTTTGCGCCGGTCGGCGAGCAGCGAGTTGCGGAGCAGGTTGGAGAGTTGGGTAATACTCTGCTGAGCTTTGGTCGGGTTCTCGTGTACTAATGCCCGGATGCTGTTGAGGGCGTTGAACACGAAATGCGGGTTCAACTGCGACCGCAGCACTTTGGCTTCGGTTTCGCGGATGCTGGTTTTGAGCAGGATTTTGTCGATTTCGGCATCGCGCGTCCGCTCCACGTAATGGTACACGGTGTAGCTCAGCACCCACGCCAGCATGGCCTTCCCCCAGGCGAGAATGTAGCCAATGAAAAACCACGGTTCATTGACAAGATGCTGCGGCACGATGACCCGGTCGATGGGCAGGTTGACCAGGGTCATAATCAGGGCCAGCACAAACACCGAAAAGAGCACGCGGGGAGCTAATCGGATAAACGGGAGCCGCACCCAGTGCCACCGCTTGATCATCAGCCGGTAAAGGTGCGTGAGGGTGATGCCCAGGAAGATATTGGCGACGGCTAAATACAACGCATCGGGGTCGAAACCGTCCTGCAACACATACGCCAGGTACTCCACCAGAACGAGGAGCGTCCAGCCGAATACCTGACAAAACCAATATATTTTTTGTTTAGCGATGCCCATTCCAATCGATGCCCTCTGCCGGATGATGAACGAATATACTGCCAATGGTAAACAGCCGACGACCAACAGTGAGCAGTGGCCGAATACGTAGATCACCGGCCGCGTGGTTCTGATAACTGGTACTGTTGACGTAAACAGCCGATTGGAAACCGTCTACCGCACCATCACCAGCGGCAACAAATGCGCCGTGTCGTTGCCTGGTTCGATGTCGAACAACCGCGTATCGGAATCATAGCGGAGTTTGTACAGGCACAAATTACTGTGCCCGAAGTGGTCTATCCGCGCCAGCGGCCGGTTGGTGAGCCAGCAGAGCAGAATCCGCATGGCGCGGCCGTGCATGACAACGAGCACGGGCGACCCGTCGGGCTGCGACAGAATCTCGCCGGGGACCACGCGCTGCCGGGCTTGTTCGGTATTCCCCCTCACCTGACATAATATTGCGCGCGAGTTTGAGAAACTAATCAGAACTAAAAAACTAATAGTCAGGCGTTTCCAATCTCTCAATAAAATTATTCCAAACCATGATTAACACCGTCCCGGTCCCTGAAAACGAACTGACCGATGGGCTGCGCTTTGTTGTGAATCTGACCCACGAGCCGTTTG
>JAYTAC010000267.1:0-1663 GCA_043737755.1 Spirosoma sp. | reverse complement strand
GTGCCGGACAAGTTGCATCCCACGGTTCAGGCTTTTATTGACAAGAAAGTAGAGCAGGCTCGTGAGAGTCTGAAAGGTGCAGACTTGTCTGTAATTCGTAGGACAAGGAAAGGCGATAAGGGTTAAACAGAAGGGACGAAGATGAGACCAGCGATTCGGTTAGTGCTGTGCTTTCTGTTCACAGTTATTGCATGGCAGAGTTTATCATTTCTCGGTCTCACCTGTAGCAAAATCATCCTCAATAACTTCATTGCAGACTGGTGGGAAGCCGCCAATAGCTACCTGAGCCAACAGTTAAATTGGTCCCGTTTCTTTGTTTCAATATTCAGCTTAATGCTATTTACTCTACTTGAAACAGTATTCGCTATCCGTAAACTTTTGCTTAAAACAGCACAAAGTCGTTTGACTTAATTTCATTATGCAAACCACGCTCGAATCCCAAACCTCCTTCACCGTTACCGAAAAGGGCTTCTACGGCCATTTTGGCGGGGCATTCATTCCTGAAATGCTGTACCCGAACGTGGAGGAACTGCGGCAGAACTACCGCAAAATTACCGCTGACCCTTCGTTTCAGACGGAGTTCTGGCAGTTACTCGAAGACTACGTCGGACGGCCAACACCCCTGTTTCTGGCCAAACGACTATCGGCAACGGTCGGCGCAACGGTTTATCTGAAGCGTGAAGACCTGTGCCATACCGGAGCGCACAAAATTAACAACACCATCGGTCAGATTCTGGTAGCCCAGCGGCTCGGCAAGCAACGCATCGTGGCCGAAACCGGAGCCGGGCAGCACGGCGTGGCCACGGCGACGGTTTGTGCGCTGATGGGTCTCGAATGCGTCATCTACATGGGCAGCGTCGATATGAAGCGGCAGCAACCCAACGTGGACCGGATGCGGATGCTCGGCGCAACGGTCGTTCCGGCAACGTCGGGCAGTCAGACGCTCAAAGATGCCACCAACGAGGCCATGCGCCACTGGATCAACAACCCCGTTGATACGCACTACATCATCGGCTCAGTAGTAGGGCCACACCCATATCCTGACATGGTTGCGCGGTTTCAATCGGTCATTTCGGAGGAGATCAAAAAACAGCTTTTTGCCAAAACCGGCAACGAAAATCCTGATTACGTAGTGGCCTGCGTGGGTGGCGGCAGCAATGCAGCCGGGGCATTTTTTCATTACTTAGACGAGCCGTCGGTGCGGTTGGTGGCGGTCGAAGCGGCCGGGTTGGGCGTCCAATCGGGGCATTCGGCGGCAACGACGGCCCTCGGAAAACCGGGCGTACTGCACGGTAGCCGCACAATTCTGATGCAAACCGACGACGGGCAGGTAACCGAGCCATACTCGATTTCGGCGGGATTGGATTACCCCGGCATCGGTCCGCTCCACGCGCACCTGTTCGAGTCGGGCCGGGGCGATTTCTACGCCATCACGGACGATGACGCCATTGCCGCCGGTTTCCAGCTTAGCCAACTCGAAGGTATCATTCCCGCCATCGAAACGGCCCACGCATTAGCCGCTCTGCCGCTAATGAACCTCAACGCTGACGATGTGGTGGTGGTTTGTTTGTCGGGGCGTGGGGACAAGGATTTAAGTACCTATTCCAAGTATCTCTGATGACCCTCACCCAAAACCGCATCATCGACCTATTCGCTAATAAAA
>JAYTAC010000266.1:0-1664 GCA_043737755.1 Spirosoma sp. | reverse complement strand
TAGTCGCGACGGGAATCGAACCCGTATCTAACGTTTAGGAAACGTCTATTCTATCCGTTGAACTACGCAACCAAAAGTCGAAAGCCTGCAAGCCGGACTGCCGAAGCGGAGCGGTCTTTAAAGCCTTACAGGTTTAAACGTAAAATTGCCGAAAATCCGTTAACCCGCCAAACCGTCGCCATGCTCCCCGGCTGATTCGGACAGCGGTATGCTTACCCAGTTCGGATAAATGTAATAGTGCTTTTCTTTTACAATGGAGTACAGCAACTCGCGCAACTCACCGACGTTCTCGCCGGTTTGCGCCGAAATGAACACAACATGATCCGCTTGCCGGGCGAGGTGCGTTTTTTTGAGATACTCCAACGCCGTCTTTTTCTGAACCGCGACCGGAACCTCTATATCCTGTAGCAGAATGTCGCCCTCCAAAAGTTCATCGTCCGCATCAGCGGAGGTTAACTGCTCCAGCCACTCGTTGCGGGGCGAAAACTGATCCATCTTGTTGAACACCACGATCACCGGCTTGTCGCGGTTCGGCGTTCCGACGGCACCAATGTCGGACAGCGTCGCGCTGACAACCTCGATCTGCTCTTCAAACAGTGGGTGCGACACGTCCACGACGTGAATCAGAATGTCAGCTTCGCGTACCTCGTCAAGCGTCGACTTGAAGGCTTCGATGAGCATCGTCGGCAGCTTTCGGATGAACCCCACCGTGTCGGTGAGCAGGAACGGGATGTTGCCGAACGTCACCTTGCGCACCGTCGAGTCAACCGTGGCGAAGAGTTTGTTTTCGGCGAACACGTCGGCTTTGGCCAGCGTCCGCATCAGCGTCGACTTGCCCACGTTGGTATAGCCCACGAGTGCCACCCGCACGAGCCGGTCGCGCTCTTTCCGGCGCGTTTGACTCTGCCGGTCGATTTTCTCGAGCTTATCCTTCAGAAACGCAATCCGGTCCTTCACAATCCGGCGGTCGGTTTCAAGTTCTTTCTCGCCCGGCCCGCGCATACCGACGCCACCCTTCTGACTGGTCAGGTGACTCCACATCCGGGTCAGGCGGGGGTACATATACTGATACTGAGCCAATTCGACCTGCACCCGCGATTGAGCCGTTTGCGCCCGCATCGAGAATATGTTCAGGATGAGCAGGCTCCGGTCCAGCACTTTGATGTCGATCAGTTCGTCTTCGAGGTTCCGCACCTGCGAGGGCGTCAGGTCATCATCGAAGATCACCATATCGACCGGATGGGCCAGGATATACGTTTTGATCTCGTCCAATTTGCCTTTCCCTACGTAGGTGCGGGTGTCGGGCCGTTCGAGCCGCTGGGTAAATGATTTCCTGGTGGAGACGCCCGACGTTTCGGCCAGAAACGCCAGTTCATCCAAGTATTCTTTGGTTTGCTCAGCCGTTTGTTTCTGCGTGATCAGCGCGATCAAAACGGCAGTTTCGGCTGGTGTATGGGTATCGTTCATAAAGTTGTTTCAGCGTGATGGATAAGGGCAAAGAAACGTTGTCGATTGACTCAAAAATTGTGAACCCGAACACATAGAACGGGTTGATTTTGGTAAAAGTTTCGGCAATCTATTCGTCGGGATTAGTGGTTTCTTGATCCTGATTGAGCTGAACCATCAGCGATTTTGGTGGTTGTTCTGCCATGAACGATCAGTCC
>JAYTAC010000265.1:0-1664 GCA_043737755.1 Spirosoma sp. | reverse complement strand
TGGTCACGAAAGAGAATAATTCGCTCTACATCGTCGATCTGGCCACGAAAGCCACGGTGCATCAGGAGAAACTTGGTCACGAAGGCTACACGTGCGTGCTCTCACCCGACCGGAAAACGCTGTACGTGTCGCTGTGGGGTGGCCGCAAGGTGGGTCTGTTCGATACGCAGTCCCGCAAGATGACGGGTACGATTCCGGTGTCGTACAATCCCAACGAACTGATTCTGAATAAACAGGGAACGTTGCTGTTTGTGGCCAACGCGGGCGATAACAGCGTGTCGGTGATCGACACCAAAGCCGGAAAAGTAACCGAAGTGCTCGACGCGGCCCTGTACCCCAATTCACCGGCCGGGTCGATGACCAACGGGGTGGCCTTATCAGCCGACCAGAATGAGTTGTATATCGCCAACGCCGACAACAACTGTTTGGCCGTGTTCGACGTGAGCAAGCCGGGTAAAAGCGTCTCGAAAGGGTTTATTCCGGTGGGCTGGTTTCCGACCAACGTGCGGGTAATAGACAACCGAATTTTCGTGACCAACGGCAAAGGCTTCACCTCGTTTGCCAATCCGCTGGGGCCTCAGCCGGTGAACCGGGCCGTGCGCTCGGAGTCGCACGTGGGCGAGCAGCCCCGCAACAACCGGATGCAGTACATCGGGGCACTGATGAAAGGCACGATGAGCATCGTTGACGAGCCAACCGACGCAGTACTGGCACTCTACGCCGAAAAAGTGTATGCTAATACGCCCTACAAAAAAGACAGGGAACTGCTGACCGATGGCGAACCGGGTAACCCGGTCCCGATGCAGGTTGGTCAACCGTCACCCATCAAGCACATCTTTTACATCATCAAAGAAAACCGGACCTACGATCAGGTGTTCGGTGATATGCCGCAGGGCAACGGCGATTCGACGCTGTGTCTGTTCGGCGAAAAGTACACGCCTAACCAGCATAAATTGGCCCGCGAGTACACGCTGTTCGACAACTTCTACGTCGATGCCGAAGTCAGTGCCGACGGCCACAACTGGAGTATGGGTGCCCACGCCAATGATTACCTCGAAAAAACGTGGCCTACCGGCTATGGTCGGCGCGGGGGCGTGACGGAAGGGCTGGGTCGGCGGGAGATTGCTAACAACAAAGACGGGTTCATCTGGGATTTCTGCAAACGGGCGGGGGTGAGCTACCGCAGCTACGGCGAGTTTGTGGATGGAAGCAAAGGCAACATTCCGGCTTTGGACAAAGACCACGTCTGTTCTTATTTTTTGACCTACTACCAGCAGCAAGTAAAGGATACAACCCGCGTTGGTCAATGGAAGCGCGATTTCGACTCGCTTATGGTCGCTGGTGCCGTACCGGCGTTCAACTCCATCCGGCTGGGGGCCAACCACACGCAGGGTCTGGCCATAAACCGTCCCACGCCCTACGCCTGCGTTGCCGACAATGATTTAGCCGTCGGGATGCTGGTGGAGCACCTGAGCGAGAGCAAAATCTGGAATCAGTCGGCGGTGTTTATTTTGGAGGACGATGCCCAGAATGGCCCCGACCATGTAGACGCGCACCGCTCTCCGGCCCTGATTATCAGCCCGTATGCAAAGCGTGGTTTCGTGGACCATACCATGTACTCGACGTCGGGGATGGTGCGCACGATTGAGTTGATTCTTGGTTTG
>JAYTAC010000264.1:0-10499 GCA_043737755.1 Spirosoma sp. | reverse complement strand
GGTTTTTCGGACGCTATTCCTGACAAGAAAGGCAACCTGCCCACGCGCTACGCGGGTAGCCCCGGTCAGTGGTACGCCCGCTACCGCTATAGCCGCCCCCGTGCGTTTTCGGTGGGGCTGACGATGGAGCAGGACCCCGGCGAGGTGCCTGGCTGGCAACCGGGGAAACGTCGGTACGGGGCTGATTACGTATCGGTTCATGCGCAGGTACAACGGGGCCGCTGGCGCAATATTCTGTTGGGCGACTATCAGATGCAGGTCGGGCAGGGGTTGGTGCTGTCGGCGGGGTTTGTGCTGGGCAAAAGTGCCGAAACCGTGCAGACCGTCCGCCGACCGACGCTGGGTGCCCGCCCCTACACCTCGCTGACCGAGTACGGTTATTTTCGGGGAGCCACGGCCACCTACGCGCTTCACCCAAACATCGACGTAACGCTGCTGGCATCCCGGCTCCGGCGCGACGCCAATACAACGTCCGATGCCATCGAGGGAATCGTGGCCACGTCGCTGCAAACGTCGGGGCTGCACCGCACCCCGTCGGAGATGGCCGATCAGGGCAGTCTGCGCGAAACCAATCTCGGAGCGCACCTGCTCTACCACAACCGGCAGCAGGTCCGAATCGGGCTGACGATGCTCCAGACCACGTTCGATGCCTACTATCGCAAGCGCGATCTACCCTATAACCGCTATGACTTTACGGGAAAGCAGAACTTCGTAGTCGGGCTGCACGGCGGCTACGTGTGGCGCAACTGGAATTTTTTCGGTGAGGTGGCCCGGAGCGGTGGTTCGCGGACTAATTCGGGCGGTATCGGTGCGGTAGCGGGTGCATTGGGTAGCCTGACCAAAAAAGTTGACATAGCCGTGGCCCTGCGGCATTACGACCGGAATTTTCACTCATTCTACGCCAATGCCTTCAGCGAAGGGAGCCGCAACAGCAACGAAACGGGGGCGTATCTGGGCCTGAAATACACCGTGTATCGGCGGGTGACGCTTGGCGGGTTCGTGGACGTGTACCGCTTTCCGTGGTGGAAATATTTGGTCGATGCGCCCTCGTCCGGGTTTGATTATCTGCTCCAGGCCCGCTACACGCCCGACCGAAAAACGGCTTTCTACGCGGTCTATCACGAAGAGCACAAAGAGAAAAACTTGCCGGGAGGAAGCAAAATTAAGGCCGTTGTCGGGACCACGCGCCGGACAATGGCCCTCAACGCCGACTACGTGCCCGTGCGTGGGCTGTCGCTGCGGTCGCGGGTGCAGTGGGGCGGGTTTGGTTATGAAGGACGGGCCACCTCGCGCGGGTTTGCATTCGTGCAGGATGCCACGCTTGACCATAAACGATTGAGTTTGAGCGGGCGCGTGGCCCTGTTCGGCACCGACGATTATGACAGTCGGCAGTACGTTTACGAGCGCGACGTGCTCTACGCGTTCTCGTTTCCGGCGTATTTCAACCGGGGCGTCCGGCACTATTTGCTGGCGCAGTACAGCCTGAGCCGCCACCTCGACGTGTGGGTGCGCTGGGCCAGAACCGACTACACCAACGCGGACACCGTCGGCTCCGGTCTCGACCAGATCAGTGCGCCCCACAAATCGGAGGTGAAAGTGCAGGCACGGTGGCGGTTTTAAACCAGTTGATGAATCGTTAACTTTACCAACCGAACACCCCTACCCCGATGAAGAAGCCCAAAGAACTCGAGTTGAACGACTTCCACAAAGCGCGGAACGAGCGATTGATCAGGAAAGTCTCCAAGCAGCCCTCGATGTCACAAGAAGAATTCATCGAGCAAACCCGGCGTTTAGCCCGGCAATCAACCCGGAATACGGAGAAATCCGTACGTTACTAACCACAACATGGGCCTTATCCAGCCAATCGGCACCCTCGACCGCACGATTACCAAATCGGCCATCGTCAGCCTTGCCAATGATCACGCCAGCCAGATCATCGACGGCGGTAACTACGACCTGCTCAAGACGTACGTCGAGATGAAGCGGTATGAACTGTACGTCAAAACGATTATCCATCAACTCAAAGCCAGCTCGACCTACCAGGCGCGGGTGATGCGCGAAGAGGACCAGCGACCGGCCCCGCTGCCCGGTCAGGTCGTTCCCGCTGATGCCGATTCGACGGGTAATTTGTCTGCGCTGACGCCGATGGATGGCGATGGCGATTACGCCGAGCCGCTGGGGGTCGTGCGCTACAATACGATTCAGTATGCCAGTGCCAGCGTCCAGATTACGAAGCGTATCACGTATGATTTCACGCAGGATACCGAATGGAACCGACTCACGGATGAGATCGCCACGCTGAAAGCAGCGTTGAAAAAGCGGGAGGAGTTCCTCAAAAAACAGTCCGACACGCCCGCCGTGGTGAGTGAGGACATTGCCGTTCGGCTCTGAGCGCAGCTTATCTTTGCACAGTCAGTTACCCCACACATTCATGGTTCATTACGGCTATTTTAACGGCACCGTCGCCCCTGTCGATCAGCTATCCATTGGCACTACCGACCTCGGTTTACTCCGGGGGTACGGCCTGTTCGACTACTTCCTGACCTGCAACGGGCGGCCGTTCCAGTGGGACTGGTATTGGGAGCGGTTCCAGAATTCGGCCTCGCGGATGCACTTGCCGCTGCCGCTCAGCAAAGACGAAACCCACACCGTTGTGATGGATTTGCTGGAACGCGGTGGCGGAGGGGATTCTGCCTTTCGGTTCGTGCTGACGGGCGGCTACTCGGCCGACAGCATCAGCATCGAGCGGCCCAACCTGCTCATTCTCACCGAAACTATTCATCCCGTGCCGACGGTGCATTATGAGCAGGGCATCAAGGTGATTGTGGATGTGTATGTCCGGGAAATGGCCGAGGTAAAAAGCACGGATTACAAGCACGTGATTCTGATGGCCGACGCGATGCGGGCGGCTGGTGCGGTGGATTTGCTGTACCAGAAAGGGGGCGAAATCAGCGAACTGAGCCGTAGTAACTTTTTTCTCGTGAAAGGCGACCGGCTCATCACCCCCGACCGGCACATTCTGCACGGCATAACCCGCCGAACGATTATGGAACTGGCCCAGGCTGATTTCCGGGTCGAGGAACGTTCGGTGCTGCTCTCTGACCTCTACGATGCCGACGAAGCCTTCACCACCAGTTCAAACAAAAAAGTGCTGCCCATCACCCAAATCGGCGAACTCACCATCGGCGACGGGAAAGTCGGACCAGCGTCACGGCTGTTGCTGGAGCGCTTCGATGCGCTGGTAGATGCGTGGTAAATCAATACCGTCGGCCCACTCCTTCACCTTTTCCCTCGTGACCGTCTCTGCCAGCCCGATCCGTCCGACGCAGGGTAACTCCGTGTAATTCAGCAAAAACGTCTCCGTTGCGGGTACGGTTGGACCGTTAAAGATAAGCCCCACGAACGGAATGTGTCGGTTCCGGCAGACTTCGACCGACAGCAGCGTGTGGTTGATGCTCCCTAAGTAATTGCGCGACACCAGCACCACCGGCAGGCCCGACTGCGCCACCCAGTCGATGGTCAGGTCGCGGTCGTTGAGCGGCACCATCAGCCCACCCGCCAGCTCAATAATTAACGAATTGGCAGTCTCCGGCGTTTTTATGAGCTGTAAATCAATGCGTACACCGTCAAGTTCGGCTGATGCGTGGGGCGACAGCGGCTGCGTGAGCCGGTACGCTTCGGAGTGAAACCGGCTGGCCGGATTACTCACCAACCGGCGCACCGTGTCCGTGTCGGAGTCGTCCAATGCCCCCGACTGAATAGGTTTCCAGTAATCGGCTTTCAGAGCCTCGACCAGCACCGCCGACGCGACGGTTTTCCCGATTTCCGTGCCAATTCCGGCCACGATGAGTTGAAAGGGCATTATGAGTGTGTTTAGTTTGTCGAAACCCTGCCAGTGGGGTTTATCCCCCTGGTAGTGGTTGAGCGATGACGGGTAGTGGTTGAGTTCAGCTAATTACCGCTCAACCACCACCAAGGTCTACGACCACTGGCAGGGTTTTGCTCAGAACCACAACCAACCGGTCAATTTCGGCTTCCGTATTGTAGGCGTGAATGCAAATCCGCAGCCGTTCCTGACCGGCGGGGACGGTGGGGCTGAGGATGGCCCGAACGTCGAAACCTGCCCGCTGCGCAGCCGTTGCCACGTGCCGGGCCGTGTCGTTACCGGGCACGATCAGGCACTGAATAGGCGAGGGGCTGTTGGTCCAGTTGCTGCCGGGCAGGACGACGGAAACGCGCTCGCGGAAATAAGCAAGCCGGTCGTGGAGTTGCTGTCGGGCGTTGGGGCAACTTTGCAACTGCTCGTGAGCGCACCGAATGGCCAGCAGGCTGTGGGGCGGCAGAGCGGTGGAGTAGGTGAAGGGCCGGGCGAAATTGATGAGGTAGTCGCGCAGCACGGCCGGACCAGCGACGGCCGCGCCGTGAACGCCCAGCGATTTCCCGAATGTATGAATCCGGGCCAGTACGCGCTCCTGCAAACCCAGCGCCACCACCAGCCCTTCGCCGTTGGGTCCGTAAACGCCCGTTGCGTGGGCTTCGTCCACAAGCAGGGCCGCGCCGTAGTGGTCGCACAGGTCGGCTAATGCACCGAGCGGAGCCACATCGCCATCCATCGAATAGACCGACTCGACTGCCACAAATACCTGACCTGCCGGTTGCGATTCGGCCACTGAACAAAGCTGACTCTCCAGATCGGCGAGGTCGTTGTGGCGAAACCGGCGTCGGGTGGCGTAGCTGAGCCGGGCACCGTCGACCATGCTGGCGTGAATCAGCTCGTCGGTCAGGAGCGTGTCGCCCGCCTGGGGCAGGCAGGCTAACAGTCCAAGATTGGCGTCGTAGCCGGAATTGAAAACCAGGGCGGTTTCGGTTCGGTAAAACACGGCTAATTCCCCTTCCACTTCGTCGGCCAACTGCGTTTGACCGGCCAATAGCCGGGAGCCGGTAGCACCCGTCAGCAGGGTTGGCTGAGTCGTATCGGCCTGTTGGATTGCCGTCCTGAGTTCGGGCGACCGGGCAAAGCCGAGGTAGTCGTTCGAGCAGAAGTCGATCAGGTTGTCGGCCGTGCGAAGCTGCCGTAACAGGCCGGATTGCCGACGGGTTTCCAGCCGGTCGGAAAGAGTAGTTCGGGCAGATTGGGTCAGGATTGACATCGTCGCGAAGGGAGCCGATCAATATACTGGGTTTGTTATCGAAAGATGGTTGTGAGACCGAATGTTGATAAGCCAAGAGTTATCCACACGCTGAATGTGGATAACTACCTGATAGTGTGGTTTTTTCAGTAAAATAGCGAGCAAACATGCCCTAATCTTCATCAAACAAAATGCGTATGTAAACCGTTACGCGCCAACGTTCAGTATGATCTTGCCGAACTGCTTTCCCTCATCCATCCGGCGCAGTGCCAACTCGGCATCGGCTAATGCAAACGTCCCATCGACTACGGGTATCAGTTCTTCTCTGTTTACAAAAGCAATCATATCGGCAAACTCGCGCTCGGTGCCCATCGTGGAGCCGGTGATGGTCAACTGCTTGAAAAACAGCTTGGGTGGTGCAATGTCTGTGAGGTTGCCGGTCGTGCCGCCGAAGATAGCGATCCGCCCGCCCGGTGCCGCCGTGTCGATCAGCCTCGCGAAACCCGCCCCGCCCGCGCTGTCGATGATCACGTCGAAATAACCCCCACGGTCACTGCCGGTTTGCGCCATCAGCGTTTTGGCCCAGTCCGGTTCGTGGTAGTTGACGCCCCCTTTGGCACCCAGTTCCTTTGCTTTTGCGAGTTTCTCCTCCGACCCGGACGTTACCCAAACCTCGGCCCCGGCACCCACCGCGAATTGCAGCGCGAACAGGGCCGCTCCCCCGCCAATGCCCGTAATCAAGACTTTTTCGGGCGTTTGACTGCCTTCCGCGTGCAAACACGCCCGCGTCATGAGTGCCCGCCAGGCCGTCAGTCCCGCCAGTGGCAACGCAGCCGCCTGCGCAAAGGTCAGGTGGGCGGGCTTGTGGTGGACGTACTTCACGGGGACGGCAACGTGCTCAGCAAAGGTGCCGTTGTCGGGCATACCAAGGATTTTGAAGTCGGCTCCGTAAAATCCGGGGTTGGGTCCCCAGTGGAGAGAAGGATTGATGATCACCTCCTGCCCGCGCCAGACCCGGTCCACGCCCTCGCCGGTTTCCGTTACGACACCCGCGCCGTCGGACCCCAAAATAACGGGCAGCTTGATGCCCGGATACCGGCCCTGCTGGACAAAAACATCCCGGTGGTTGAGCGCAGCCGCCCGAATGTTTACCAGTACGTCGCCCGGCCCGGCGGTGGGTGTGGGGGCGTCGATGAACTGAACGGGCTGCTGGGTTTGGGCGAGTTGGATGGCTTTCATGGGCGTATATTTGTGGGGTGATTAACCGGCCGCACGGACGGATCGGTCCGACAAAGAACAGCACAATGATCCGATTTTTCAACGAAGACGTACCCTACAAACTACCCCGGAAACAGGCGACGCGCCAGTGGCTCAACCAGCAGGCCAAGCGGGAAGGGTACGCAGTCGGCGATCTAAACTACATTTTTTGCTCCGACGAGTACGTTCTGCAAGTGAACCGCGACCACCTGCAACACGATTTCTACACCGATATCATCACCTTTGATACGGGCGAAGATGACAGCCGAATCGAAGGCGATATCTTTATCAGCGTCGACCGCGTCGCCGACAACGCGGCTCAGTTGGGCGTCCTGGCCGATGAGGAAATGCGCCGGGTCGTGGCCCACGGGCTGCTCCACCTGTGCGGCTACGGCGACAAAACCGACGACGAGGTTGCCCTGATGCGGATCAAAGAAGAGGAGTGGCTGGTTCAGTTCGTGGTTTGAGCCGGACCACCGTAGCGGTTAGCTGACCGGGCCGGAAGCGCAACTACAAACCGTCAAACCACAAACCAAGTCAAAACCACTCGCTTTTCATCTCCACTGTCACCCGGTCGCCCGAACGAAGCCGCTTCGACAGGCCGTAAATTTTCACCAATTCGTATTCGTAAAAGTACCGGGCGGCCATAAGCTTGCCGTGGTAGAAATGCGCATCGTCGCCGGGCGCAGCAGGCAAAGCGGCCATCGCTACGGCGGCCGTCGCGACGGTTGCCTGCCGGAGCCATTGCCACGCGAGCGTAATGATGCCGAACAATTCCAGATAGAGCGTCGCGTCGGACAGGAACGCTTCGGCGTCGGTGGGAGCAAGGCTGAGCAGGTGTTTGGTGACGTTGTCTAAGATGCCCAGCGCGGCCGTCAGTTCATCGGCTAATGGGATCAGTTCAGTATGTTGGCGGGCATCGGCGAGGGCGGTTTGAATCTCATCCATCAGCAGTTGCATCGCCTGGCCATTCTGCATCGTCACCTTGCGGCCCAGCAAATCCAGCCCGTGAATACCCGTGGTGCCTTCGTGAATGGGGTGAATGCGGGCTTCGCGGTAAAATTGCTCCACCGGAAAATCGGTGGTATATCCCGCCCCACCCAGAATCTGCACGGCCGCGCTCGTGGTCAGGCAACCCATCTCGGAGGGGTACGATTTGGCAACCGGCGTCAGCAAATCCAGCAACAGGGCGGCATCCGTTTTCTCGTCACCCTCGCCCGCATGGGCCACGTCGGACAGGTAGCTGCAATACAACAGGAGACCCAGCGACCCTTCCAGCACCGATTTTTGGAACAGCAGCATCCGTTTTACGTCGGCATGGCGGATAATTGGCGTTTGGGGCAGGGCGTTGTTTTTCTCGGCGACGTGGCGTCCCTGCGGCCGTTCGCGGGCGTATTCGAGTGACGCGTAATAAGCCGCCGTACCGATCGATACCGCGTTCATGCCCACGCCGACGCGGGCCTCGTTCATCATCTGGAACATGTAGCGCAGTCCCTGATGCGGTTCGCCGACGAGGTAGCCGATAGTTCCGTCGCCGGAGCCAACCATCAGGTGCGCAATGGGTGCGCCTTTGTAGCCCATTTTGTGATATACGCCCGCTGTCATTACATCATTGTCAACCAACGTATTGCCGTTCGGCCGTTTTTGCGGTACGGCGAACAGCGAGATGCCTTTTGCCCCCGCCGGACCCCCTTTGATCTTGGCCAGCATCAGGTGAACCACGTTCTCGACGGCATCGTGGTCACCGGCTGAGATGTAGATTTTCTGACCCCGAATCCGGTATTGACCGGGTTCGTCAGTTGGTTCGGCCGACGTGCTGATGTCGGAAAGCGATGATCCGGCGTCGGGTTCGGTGAGGGCCATCGTGCCTTGCCAGCGACCGGCGTACATGAGGGGCGTGAACCGCTCGACCAACTCCGGCGACCCGAACGACCGAAGCAGATTGGCCGCGCCCGTGGTCAGAAACGGAAACACACTGGCCGAGTAATTGGCCGCCCCGAACACAAACGTAGCCGCATTCATAATCGTAGCCGGGAGTTGCTGACCACCTTCGTCGTAGCTGAACGGTGCGTTGATCCAGCCATCCTCACCAAACGTGCGAATGATCGAACCCATCTGCGGATGTACTCTGATTTTACCGTCTGTGAGTTGCGGTTCGTCGCGGTCCATCACCGTCAGCAGCGGTTTGAGCAGCGTTTCGCCGATTTGCCCGGCTGCGTCCAGCACCATCCCGAATGACTCGCGGTTGTGGTCGGCGAAGTAGGAAAACCGGGTCAGGCGTTCGGCGTTGAGGACTTCGTAGAGGTGAAACCGCAGGTCGCGGGGGGAATAGAATTGATGGGCCATTTGAGCAGGTGAATTGTTATCTTTACCAAAAACAGGTTTCGCTATGTTAACGAAAGAGAAATTATTGGACAGCATCAAAGACTTCCCCAGCGAGTTCTCAATTGACGAGTTAGTTGAACGCTTAGTCTTTGTTCAAAAAATAGAAAACGGTATTGCGCAGGGCGAACGGGGCGAAACATACACCACCGAACAACTAAAAGGAAAATTAGCGAAGTGGTTACGATAGACTGGACGAATCAGATTTTCAACGATATTGATATTATTACTGAGTACATGGCTCAGTACTCCCAACCGTTAGCCAGGACTTTCGTTGAAAAAGTTTTTGAGAAGGCAGAGCTTCTGAAAAACTTCCCCGAGATGGGTCGTATGGTTCCTGAGATTGAGAGTCCGAAAGTTCGTGAACTGATTTATAAGCAGTATCGAATCGTGTATCAAATCGTCAGCAAAGACAAGATTCGGACGCTAACGGTGTACCATAGTGCCCAGCCACTGTCGCTCAATTCTCTTTTCAACTGAAAATCGGACGTTACCCCGCCGTTACCCCGCCGTCCATCTGAATGGCCTGGCCGGTGCAAAACGCGTTTTCGTCGGAGCAAAGCCACAGAATAGCCTGGGCAATTTCTTCGGGCTGACCGAACCGGCCGATGGGAATGACCCGGCGCATCCGATCTTCCATGCCGGGGGCCGAGTTGATCAAATCATCGACCATACCCGAGTGCGTATATACCGGACAAATGGCGTTGACGCGGATATTCTGGCGAACGTATTCCAGCGCGGCTGTTTTGGTCAGTCCCAGCACGGCGTGTTTCGAGGCACTGTACGGCCCGCCCATAATCATCCCCCGCACCCCCGCAATGCTTGATACGTTTACAATTTTGCCCCCGGCTGGATGGCCACCGCCGGGCTGACCGGTCTGCCGATGCGGTTCGGCGGGATGGCCCTCGTTATCCTGCGCCAGCATCTGTCGTATTTGCGCCTGCATCCCGTAGAAGACACCACCCACGTTGATGGCCATCATCCGGTCGAAATCCTGTCGCGTCTGATCCAGCAGCCGCCCGAATTTGCCGCCGATACCCGCGTTGTTGATGCCGATGTCCAACCGGCCATAGACAGCAACGGTTTGCCGGACGGCGGTTTCGATCTGGTCCGGGTCGGCTACGTTGCAGTTGACGTAAGTAGCTTCGCCCCCGGCGGCTTTGATCTGGTCGATGGTTTCCTGCCCACTTTCGTCGTTTATATCCGATACCATAACGCTGGCCCCGGCCTGCGCGAAAGCAAGTGCGGTGGCTCGCCCAATTCCCGAACCGGCTCCGGTAACGAAGGCAACCTGATTAGCAAAACGTGTCATAGAATGCATTATTAAGTTGCCGAAAAATAAGGCTATTTACTCGCAAAACAGTCTCATTTCATTGATACTATGGCTCCCGTCTCGCGCTCTAATTGCCGGACAGTGGCATTAACCCGGTTCCAGTCCGGGTCCGCACGGCCGGGTAGCTATCTTGCACGAATCGTCGTTGAGGACCGGCAGCTAACAAATTCAGCCTTTAGCGTTACCGGTGAAGTTGTTTCCCTGCACCCGGCAACGGTTGAAAGCCAGTGCCGCGAATGCCGTCAATCTGACCTCGTCGACCATCAGTAGGTGACGTTTTCTACTGGCTTTTAGCCCCCTACGGACGTTTCACCCTTGACTATGTTAACCGTTAGCCTGACTTTGGATGATCCTGCAAGTACGCCCCTCGGCCGGGGTATCAAACACATTGGCATCGG
>JAYTAC010000263.1:0-1667 GCA_043737755.1 Spirosoma sp. | reverse complement strand
CGATGGCTTTGGCTTCGATGCGCAAAATCTTGGCAAACACCGAGTGGAACGTGCCCATCCAGATATTGCGGGCTTCCATGCCGACAACGCTTTCGATGCGTTTGCGCATCTCCCCGGCGGCTTTGTTGGTGAAGGTCAGCGACAGGATTCGGAACGGGTCGACGCCGTTTTCGATGAGGTAGGCAATGCGGTAAGTCAGCACGCGGGTCTTGCCCGAACCGGCACCGGCAATAATCATCAGCGGGCCGTCGCCGTGCATAACGGCTTCGCGCTGGGGGTCATTCAAACTCGATAAGTAATCGATCATCAACGTCGCATCTATCCAATTGGAACAAGTAAAAGTAGGAAAAAATTTGGTCGGGCACGGGCTCAAAAGGGGTAACTTTGACCAGCAACCAGCCTGCAAAACGCCATGACCGCAACACCAGCACCGGCCCTATCATTACCCACAAATCTGCAAACCGTCGACGAGTTTGAGCAGTGGCAACGGCAATATGCTCATGAGGGCAGCTACGAGTTCGTCCGGGGGCGGATCATCGAAAAAAGAGACATGAAACAACTGGAAGGTTTTCTGATCAAATTCCTGAACCGAATTTTCGTTCGTACCACTGCTTTTCAGCAGGGAGACGAGCTTTTTCAAGAAATGGACGCTTACGTCGATTCCTCCCGGAAGCGTCGGCCCGACCTGAGTTACTTCACGTCTGATCAGGTTGTCGCTATGCGGGCGGGCCAACAGGTTAAAACCAGCTTCGCCGTCGAGATTCTGTCCGACTCAGAATCATATCAGGACGTGATTGATAAGATTCAGGATTACTTCGACGCAGGTGCAGAACTGGTTTGGTACGTGATCCCGGAGAGCAGGAAAATCTATGTTTATACCTCACCCGACGAGTCGAAGGCCTACAAAGGCACCGACGTTATCTCGGCCGCGCCGGTCCTGCCCGACTTTCAATTTACGGTAGCCGATTTGTTTGCGTAGCAAACGGGCATCACCAAAATCGACGTTTTCAATTATGGACCAGACCACTATTCAACCGCTGTTAACGGATTTTAAACGCGAAGTCAGGCAACTGTACCAAAGCCGATTGGCCGACATTTATCTGTTTGGTTCTTACGCCCGTGGTGAAGCTACTGAGGAGTCAGACGTTGACCTGCTGGTTGTATTGAACGACGAAACAATCTCTCCGTTCAAAGAAATTGGGGTGATGGGCGATATGGCCTATCAAATGGGCCTTGACTATGAGACCCTTATCTCGGTTGTCCCCACCACACGACTACGCTTCGAACAGATGGGTAACCCCTTATATCGGAACATACTGCGAGAAAGAGAACGACTATGAATAATGAACTGATTGCCGCTCTGTTTGAACGCGCTGACAAATCGTTGGAAGACGCCCATTGTTTGCACTTCGAGCGTAAAAGCTATGAGTCGGCAGTATCCCGCGCTTACTATGCAGCTGAGGCTTGCCTGCTCTCAATTGACGAGACGGTAAGCAGCCACAAAGGATTGATAGCACAGTTCGGAAAACAATTCGTCAAAACAGGCTTAGTTGAGCCGGAGTATGGGCGGATGCTGGCAACGGTATATTAACGCAGACAGTTGGGTGACTACGAAATCAGTTATACCCTGTCAGAATCAGAAGCAGCCGAAGCCCTCACGAATGCAG
>JAYTAC010000262.1:0-10506 GCA_043737755.1 Spirosoma sp. | reverse complement strand
AAATTGACTAAATATCTAAAAAATGCTCAAATATTTGGGTAAATCTGTTGCATACGTTCATTTTTATCTCAAAATTTGTCTCGGAACAAACCACCACACTAATATTAATCTACCAAATAAATACTATGAAAAAAACAATTTTACTTATCACATCTTTTCTTGCTTCTTGTTACGTGCAGGCACAGGACACCACGGCCACATCGCCCCAACGTCCGGCTGACCCCACCCCGGAAGCGACACCGGCACCCGGCAAGTTCACCTTCTCCGGCTACATGGACACGTATTACGCTGCCAACTTCAATAACCCGCAGGACCGCCTGAACACGGGCGTTTTCGGAGCAGCCCGTGCGTTCGATCAGCGGGCCGGTCAGTTCCAGCTTGGCCTAGTGCAGGCTAAAGCGGCTTACTCTTCCGAAAAAGTGGACGCCGTATTCGACATGGCGTTTGGCAACAACGCAGACCTCGGTAACTATGGCAACTCACTCTCGCTCAATACCGGCGCGGCCACGTCTACCGCGCTCGCCATCAAGCAGGCTTATGTTACCCTGAAGGCATCGCCCAAATTGTCGTTTACGGCCGGGCAGTTCGGCACGCACATCGGCTACGAGGTGATCGACGCGCCCGTCAACTACAATTATTCGCTGTCCAACCTGTTCAACAACGGGCCGTTCTTCCACCTCGGTCTTAAGGCGCAGTACGCCTTCAGCGACCGGGCGTACCTAATGGTGGGTTTGGTGAATAACATCGACCGGAACTTCGACAATAACCGGGCGAAGGGATTCATCGCCCAGTTGTTTCTTGCCCCCGTCAGCGGCTGGAACGTGTATTTGAACACAGCCGTCTCCAACGAAGCCAACGTTCAAACGCTCAACGGCAACGCCGGTAAAGATTCGACCGGCACCTACGCCATCTTCGACCTGACGACCACCTACCAGATTTCGCCGAAACTTTTCCTTGGCGTCAACGCGGCTATTGGCTCCCAAACGGGTGGCTACCAGCAGTTCAATCCATATTTCACCGGCACCAGCACACCTGACGGAAAATCTGTTAGCTGGGGCGGGGTTGCACTGTACGGCAACTACACCGTTTCGGACAAGTTCGGTTTCGGTGCCCGCTACGAGGTGTTCGACAACTCGGGCGGGGCGCGGGCACTCACCGCTGCCGATGGCTCGGGCGTGAGCGTTAATTCGCTGACACTTACGGGCAACATCACTGTTGCCGACGGTCACGTGCTGCTCAAACCCGAACTGCGGGTGGATACCTACAGCAAGAATAAGTTTATCGACGGCGATGGCCAGTTGGTGAAGGGCCAGACGACCCTTGGCATGGCCGCTATTTTCAAGTTCTGATGCGCTTCATTTCCTCTCCCGTAATTCCCCTGACAGTTCATAAGTAGTACAACAAAAACCCAGATACCATGCAAAAACCTAACTACATTCCTCTCGCCATTCTGCTGGTAGTCAGCTTGGTGGCCGTGTTCATACCGTCCGTTCCGACCCAGATCGTGACCGAGGGCATTAACGCGGGCGACACTGCCTGGATGCTCGTCGCTACGGCACTCGTGTTGATCATGACGCCCGGTCTGGCGTATTTCTACGGGGGTATGGTCAATAATAAGAACGTGATTTCGACCATGCTGCAAAGCTTCATTGCCATGGGCACTATCAGTATTCTGTGGGTCACGGTTGGTTACAGTTTAGCGTTTGGCTCCTCGATTGGCGGAGTGATTGGTAATCCGATGGATCACTTTATGTTCAAAGGCGTACTGGATGGCAAGCCCTGGTCGCTGGCTCCCACGATTCCACTGGTGGTATTCGCATTTTTCCAGTTGAAGTTTGCCGTCATCACGCCCGCCCTCGTAACGGGGTCCATGGCCGAGCGGATCAATTTTCGGTCCTACGTCCTGTTCATGATTCTGTTCAGCCTGCTCGTTTATGCACCATTAGCCCACATGACCTGGCACCCGGACGGCTGGCTGTTTAAATTGGGCGTATTAGATTTTGCCGGCGGCACGGTCGTTCACATGTCGGCGGGCTGGGCTGCATTAGCTGGTGCGCTGTACCTGAAACGCCGGAAGTCACACCTCGAAGCGTCCTATTTTCCACCGGCAAACGTACCGTTTGTGCTACTGGGAACGGGTCTGCTGTGGTTCGGTTGGTTTGGTTTCAACGCCGGTTCGGCGGTGGCCGCTTCGCCATTGGCGGCTTCGGCGTTCGCCACCACCAACACGGCGGCTGCGGCTGCGGGTCTGGCATGGGTGCTGTTCGATTCGGCCAAGGGTAAAAAAGTATCGGCCCTCGGGTTTTGCATCGGTGCCGTTGTTGGTCTGGTGGCCATCACACCGGCAGCCGGTTTCGTGACCATCCCCACGTCGATTTTCATTGGTACGATAGCCGCCATCGTCTCAAATTACGTGGCACACCTGCGCACTAAATCTACGCTGGACGACACGCTGGACGTGTTTCCCTGCCACGGTGTTGGCGGTATGGTTGGTATGATTATGACAGGTATTTTCGCCAGCAAGGGCGTTAACTCGGCAGTAGCCGTCGAAGGGCTGGCGTTCGGTGAAACGGGTTTGTTCATCACCCACATGATTGCGCTGGTGGTCGTGTCGGCCTTTGCATTCGGCATGTCGCTGCTGCTGCTGAAGATAACGGACCTGATTCTGCCCCTGCGCGTATCGGAAGAAGACGAGAAAACGGGTCTGGACGTCAGCCAGCACGACGAGTTCCTGATCGAAGCCTAAGGAGAATGGACAGTGAATAATGCACGATGAAAGTTGAGTGCATTATTCATTGTCCATCATTCATTTCTATCGGCAGAGCCGCAGGCATCCTGTTCGGCCAAACAGTCTGACAGCTTTACTGTGGTTTTGTTGTACTCATGGAGCCGTCCCCGGTTGGGGGCGGTTTCCTGTTTTCAAGGAATTAATTGGTGAGGTCTCGATTCCTGGGGCTTGCCGTTAGAGACTTTCTCGGGTGGTGTGCCGGTCGTTGAGCCAACGCCGGGTGGCTCGGCGGGGCGATTGCCGTTCGTGCGGCTATTAGTCTGGAGATTCAGCCTGTCCCGGTGTAATTGCCGCTGTTCGTCGTCGTTGAGCACGGTACGGGTTGCTTCACCCTGGCCATAGCCGTCGTTGAAGTTGCTGATGCGGCTGTCGGTTTGGGATAGTTTCAAGTCAGCTAACAAATCGTTTATAGCCGTTATAATTGTTCGGCGCTGCTGGCGAAATTCATCGAGCGCGGGCAGCAGATCGAGGTCGTGTTGCAGTACGTTCTGGTGGGTGCGCTGCTCGGCCAACTGCGTTTCCAGCGGAGTGATATCGGCATCTAACCGCTTCATTCGCCGACGCAGTTTCCACAGTTTAGGGTCGGCCTGCAACCACCGGAACCAGAACGCCGACAAAATTGGCAGCGCGATACCCAGACAAACGGCCCCCGCCAGCGCGAACAGAATTCCGCTCAGCACGAATGACAGCAACGCCCACGGACTGTTGACGAGGGCTAAATTCAATTCACTCGACTCGCTCAGTTGCTTCTCGATCTTAGCCAGCGTCGACGCATCGAGGGTTTGCGTAGTTGCTGACGGCTGGCCCAACGGATCGGTATTGAGCTGCAACTGCCGGACCGATTTGTTGATAGCGGCTTTGAGTTGATCCGTGCGGTAGGCTTCGTAGCGAAACCAGCCCAGCACGGCCAATGTCAGCAGTGCAAACACGGATAACGTTACCTTGAATCGCTCATAGCGGGGGCGGTTCTGGACCGGATTTTCCAGATAAGGCCCTTCAACGAGCCGGTCGTAGGCGGGTTTCAGCAGGATGGATACCATCGCTAAACCCACCGCAAACGCCCAGGCTTCGTTGGCGTCGCGAATGTTGAGGGCGTAGGCCACAATTTCGTGGGAGATAATCAGGTCGCCCGCCAAAAACGAAATGCCCGCCACCAAAAACAGCAGCCCCGCCAACAGTGAGTACTCGGGCGATGCTTTGGCCCGTCGCACCCGCAGGGCGTCGCGGTCGGTTTCCAGAGCCAGCCGGTTGGTCTCGCGTTGTTTCACCTGTTTAGCTAGCCGCTCAACCTGAAGCGCGTGGGTTTGCAGGGCTGCGTAGGCGGTTCGGTTGGCTTCGGTGGCTTCGGCAATCTGCTGGTCGGTCAGGGTTAGTTCGGCTCGTTTTTCTGCAATCCGGTCCGCGATCCAGTCCGTGCTGACCTGACTCGACAGATAGCCTTCGTAGGTTCCCCGGTCGACGCCTTCCACGCCACTCGCATAGCCGTGTCGAAAATCGGGGTTGTTGGTTGGTTCCATAGGTAGTGGTCTGTGCGTTACTCCGCCTGACTGTGTCACGCAGGGTGTTAACGACGTTGACCGGGTTTTCTCTTAAAAACTAACGTGGTTCAGTTCCGTAAATTGATCGGCCCGGTCGAAAATAACCGCCATCCTTGTCAATTCACGTTGATCGGATCAGAATTCGATGTCGGGTGCCTGCTCGGCACCAATCGCTTAAATAACACCCACGACATTGCCATCAGGCCACCGAACAGGAGCGACAGGCCGGGGTTGTAGTAGACGATGGCCAGCAGACAAAGCGTGGACAGGACCAGTGCAATCATCGGTACGACCGGGTAGAATGGGGTGCTGTAGGGACGAACCAGATTCGGCTCAGTTCGGCGCAGCCGGAACAGGCTCAGCAGACTGACAATGTACATGACCAATGCGCCTATGACCGATAGCGTGATGATCTGGCTGGTGGTGCCCGAAAACAGGGCCGCCAGACCCGCCAGTCCCCCCACAATCAGCGACCAGTGAGGGGTTTGAAAACGTGAGCTTACCCGCGCCAGAAATGACGGCAGATACCCCGCCCGTGCCAGCGCAAATAACTGCCGTGAGTAGCCGAGGGTGTTGGCATGAAACGACGCCACAAGCCCGAACAGGCCCAGCCCGGCGAAGGCCTTAGCCCACGAATTTTGATTGCCAAACACCATCGTGAGCGTTTCGGGCAGGGGATAGTCGATGCGGCTCAGCGTCCGCCAGTCGCCCGCGCCCGCGCAGAGGAGCATGGTGCCCAGAGCCAGCACAACCAACGTGCCGATGCTGAGCAGGTAGCCGCGCGGGATGGTTTTCTGCGGCTCCCGGACTTCCTCGGCCACCATTGCCACGCCTTCGATGGCCAAATAGAACCAGATGGCAAACGGCAGGGCCGCGAAAATGCCGCCGACCCCGAACGATTCGTTGTGGGCCAGCACGTTTTCGGCTTTATAGGCGGGTGCTACCAACGCCATGAACACGATCAGTTCCACCACCGCCAACACCGTGACGATAACCGAAAAATTGGCCGACTCTCTAATGCCCAGAATGTTGATGCTGACGAAAACGACGTAGGAAGCAACGGCCACGCCCAGCACCGACAGGGCGGGATTCAGAAAATGGGCGTAGGCTCCCAGGGCGGCTGCAATGGCGGGCGGGGCCATCAAAAAATCAATCAATGTAGCGAATCCGGCCACGAACCCGCCCGTTGGTCCAAACGCCCGGAGCGCGTAGGCAAACGGGCCACCTGCATCGGGAATAGCCGTGGTGAGTTCGGTGTAGCTGAAGATAAACGTGAGGTAAAGGACCGTCACGATGAGTGTGGCAACGAGAAAGCCAATCGTACCGGCCACGGCCCAGCCGTAATTCCAGCCAAAATACTCCCCCGAAATGACCATGCCGACGGCGATGGCCCAAAGCTGCATGGTCGAAATGACCCGGCGAAGTTCGGGCCGGGCCGCGTCAGGCCGGGCCACGTCAGGCCGGGTCACGTCAGGCCGGGCCACGTCAGGCCGGGCCACGTCAGGCTGCGAATGGGTAAGCTGCGCCGGGTTGAGTTGCGAAGGAGCACGTTTAGAAGACGGCAGAGGACCGTCGGGAGGTTCGCCCATGATGGCAATAGTTGCGTTTAGAGGCTTAGCGTAAACGAGTTGTCCGCGTGTATTGTCCTCTGTGATTCACAAACACTTATACACCCATACACTTAATTACCAATACACCTGCGTTTAAGCGTATCGCTGTAGAAATACGCGCTGAAGTGCAGCCCACAACCGCTTCTTCAGATTTTGGTCGGCTTCGATGGTTGGCAGCGAATCCGCCATCAGAAAGGTGATCCCCTCAAAACGAACCGGCGCGTACCGGTCCATCATAATGTCGAGGTTGATCCGCTCGAACGGGACACCGAACGTGATGAAGTGGTTGATGTATTTGCCTTTCACCAACTCAGCGAAGTCCATGTTCTGCGTACCACGCAGGTTCAGCAAATCGACGCCGTTGACGTTGAGATTAACCGCTTTCAGAATTTTTTCTAAAAACAGCAGGTTGCCGGGGTCCAACTCTTCGTCGGCCAGCAGGAGAACCTTGTGATTGAGTTGCGGCAGTCGGGCCGGTTGCTGAATGGGGGGCAGAATGGACGGTACCGTGGGTCGTGGCGCGGGCTGGGGCAACGGTTGGGGCGCAACAATGGCGGGGGCTGGGACTGGTTCGGACGGGACCTCCGTTGGAAATGTCAGCAATACGTCCGGCGTTTCAATCAGTTCGTCGGGAGCCAAAATAACGTTCACGGTTGCCAGCCGCTCCAGTTCAGCCAAAAAATCGGTACTATCCTCCGGGGCAACTAACACCGGTTCCGGTACTGAATTCAACGCTTCGCTCGGGGCCGGTTGGTCCGTTGTAATGTCTACGACGTCCCACACCTCGTCGGCCAGCCTGAAAAGCTGTTCTGTCTGGTAGAACGTCTGGTAGAAATTAGATGCTGACATGAACAGGACAGGTATTGATCGCTTTCGTAATCAGGCTGTCACTGACTGCCGGTAGATGATGGCCTCCCGGTCCGGGCTGGTCGAGATAAAGCTGATTGGCAAGCCTAAAGACTCTTCCAGAAAATAAACATAATCGGCTAACTCAGCGGGCATGTCATCGAACTGCCGGATGGTGGCAAGGTCTGTTTGCCAGCCTTTAAATGACTTGTAAACGGGTATCAGGTCGGTGTCTGTCAGGTCATAGGGCAGGTGTTCGGTGGTCTGCCCCGGTTGCCCGTCGGCACCGTTGGGGTGCTGGTAGTGCGTGCAGACCTTTATCTCATCGAAGATATTGAGCACGTCGACCTTCATCATCACCAACTGCGTGACGCCATTGATCATAATGGCGTATTTGAGGGCGGGCAGATCGAGCCAGCCGCACCGGCGTGGCCGACCCGTGGTGGAGCCGAATTCGCGCCCTTCCTGCCGCATTGTCTCACCCGTTTCGTCTGATAACTCCGTTGGGAACGGGCCACTGCCGACGCGGGTGCTGTAAGCTTTGAAAATGCCGTAGACCTCGCCAATCTGCTTGGGCGCAATGCCCAAGCCCGTGCAGGCCCCGGCCGCCATCGTGCTCGACGAAGTGACGAACGGATACGACCCAAAATCAATGTCCAACAGCGAACCCTGAGCACCCTCGGCCAAGATTTTTTTGCCCGACGTCAGGGCGTCGTTGATGGCGTATTCACTGTCGGTGAGTTGAAACTGCTTCATGAACTCAACGGCCGCGAAGAAATCGACCTCAGCCTGGGGCAGTACCGACGCGTGATCGAAGTTGTTTTGGTCCAGAATGAGCTTGTGAGCCGCCACTAACTTCCCGTATTTCTCCCGGAAGTTGGGCGATAGAATATCACCGACGCGCAACCCCTGCCGGGCCACTTTGTCCTGATAGGTGGGGCCGATGCCGCGCAGCGTGGAGCCGATCTTCGACGTACCCTTGGCTAATTCATAGGCCTGGTCGAGCAGCCGGTGGGTCGGGATGATGATGGAGGCTTTTTTTGAAATCAGCAGGTTTTGGCGCAGGTTGAGGTTGTACTTGCTCAGCCCGTCGATCTCTTTTCTGAACACTATCGGGTCGAGCACCACGCCGTTGCCGATGATGTTGAGAATGTCGCTGCGGAAAATACCGGACGGAATCTGGTGCAAGACGTGCTTGAACCCATCGAACTCGAGGGTATGTCCGGCGTTGGGTCCACCCTGAAACCGGGCCACGACCTGATACTGCGGAGCCAGCACGTCCACAATCTTACCCTTCCCTTCGTCGCCCCACTGGAGGCCCAATAAAACATCTACCATTCTTTACATAAATTAGAAGACACCTCTATCGGGTAATCTTACCTTGTCATTAAATCGAAAAATGTCAACAGTTACCTTTCCTATTACTGTCAGCGGTTCAATGAACCCGCCCGATAATCTAAAATGCTCCGACCAAATGTCGCTTCTGGGATTGAAGAAACGCACAATTTGATCATTGTTCCAGTCAATAGAGGCAATGTCAGTCCCTTTGTTACGATTGCAGTCTGGACAGGCGTATGCCAAGTTGGTTTCATCGTTCGATCCCCTGTGTTTACGACTTATGATGTGATCTACCTCAAACCCTATAAAAGAACTTTCGTCCTGAGCCAGACAATATTCACAGGTGTAAAAGCCTCGCTGAGCTACCCACTTGCGTACTGCTGCCGAAACAGGTGTGTTATTGATGAGCATACTGCTTCGCTTTCGCTTTTGCCAACCGCATAATGTGCTCAACATTCATAAAATGGTTGATATGTTCGATTTCCTCCTTTGTGGCGGTACCCGCCTTCTCTTTGTCCAGCAGACCATAAAAGTGGTCGTGCATCTCCTCTGAAGCCCTGAATTGCAGCATAGCTTCCGGCTTTATGTGAGCCAGCATGAAATCGACTAAAGTCAGATACGGGTTCATGTCAATGTGGAGTTAACAGTGATATTCTCGTCATTAGAGTTGTTTGCCATAGTCCGCATCGACCGGGTGTCCCGGATCGAAAACGCGTCCGGTCCCGACCCGTCCCGGTTCAACTGCGCTAATTTTTCCTTTGCTTCGATCAGCGTTGGCCGGTGGCCCACCGGAATCCACCAAAGTACCGTGGTCAATTCGGTCGGCTTCTCAAACCACTTCCGGCGGTCGCGCATCACCTCGGTGTGCATACTTTGAATTGGACCGGCACCCCGGACGAACGCTTGCAATGTCTCCGGCGATTCCCACACCGACATGTTTACAATAACTCGCTTGTCGTCAAACCCTTTGATGTTGGTGGCGTTGCCGCCGTCGCCCTTCAGCCGCCAGATGAACCCGTCACTTGCCTCGGCCAACGCGTTGACCGTGTCGAGTTGCGCGACAAAATCAGCCATCAGCGGGTGGCCGATGTCGGGCGCAATCATCCGCGAAATGTTCAGTTGGGCGAGGTGCATTTTTTCAGTTATCAATGAACGGTTGTCAGTTGTCGTCTGCTAATTGCCGCTCACTGCTGGTTGCTCGCTGTTCACTATCTCCCGGTTTTCGCAGAGGTCGCGGGCGCAGGAGCCGTAGAATATCAACGAGTGGTGCATCACGTTGAACTTCAGCATATCGCCCACCATATTCTGAATGTTCTGGACGCGCGGGTCGCAGAACTCCATCACCTTGTGGCAGTCGGTGCAGATCAGGTGGTCGTGCTGACGATAGCCGAACGATTTCTCGTATTGCGCCAGGTTCTTACCAAACTGGTGTTTAGACACCAGGTCACAGTCTACCAGCACGTCGAGCGTGTTATACACCGTGGCCCGGCTGACGCGGTATTTTTTGTTTTTCATCGAGATAAACAACTCGTCCACGTCGAAGTGGTCCTGCCGGTTGTAGATTTCGTCCAGAATAGCAAATCGTTCGGGTGTTTTCCGCAGGCCCTTCCGTTCGAGGTAGGCCGTGAAAATCATCCGGGCGTTATCAATGTTTGATTGGGTCGGCGCAGGCATAAGACAAAAGTAATGATGAATGATGAATGATAAACGATGAATGGTCCGGCCTGGAGCGTTTATCATTCATCATTTATCGTTCATTTACGAGTCGAACCGCGTCACGTCGAATACGCCCGAAACGCGCTCTAACTTGTGCATGAGCGTTTCGAGGTGGCCCGTGTCGTTGACATACAGCCGGATGTTTCCCTCAAAAATACCGTCCGTCGAGTCGATCGTTACCGACCGCATGTTGATGTGCAGTTCGTTGCTGATGACCCGCGTCACGTCGTTGACCAAACCCACGCGGTCGGTGCCGGTGATGCGCAGCCCCGCCAGAAACGCCAACTCTTTCTGGCTCGTCCACTTGGCTTTGATGATCCGGTTACCGTGGTTCGACATCAGCTCGACGGCGTTGGGGCAGGTGACGCGGTGGATTTTGATGCCGTCGTTGATCGTCACGAACCCGAATACGTCGTCGCCCGAAATCGGGTTGCAGCATTTCGAGAGCGTGTAGTCGATTTTGTCCATGTCCTCGCCAATGAGAAGCATGTCGGCGTCGGCCCGCTCGCCGTGAATTTTCTTGAGTTCCTTCTCGAACGTTTTACCGTCAGGGATGGCGTCGGTGTTGAGTTTGTGGGCGTGGTTCTCTTTGGCTTCTTTGTCGGACTTGAATTTCTTTAACTCCTGTACGTCGACATGGCCTTTGCCAACGCGGTAGAAAAAATCGTCG
>JAYTAC010000261.1:0-1668 GCA_043737755.1 Spirosoma sp. | reverse complement strand
TGGTGGCGTTGGAGGGACGAATCCGGTAATGATAGACCGTAAGGCTGGACGTGCCCTGGTCGGTGAAAGTCGTTATGTCGGTGCCTACCCCGCCCACCGGCACGAACCCGGATGTGGCCGACGTGGAGCGTTCCACAAAATACCCCATTTCATTAGCGGCATTGTCGGTCCAGTTCAGCACCACGCTGGCATTGATGATGGCGGCCGACAGGTTACTGGCAGCTGCCACGGTCGTAGCGGGGCAGTCGAGCGAGTAGGACGTGTGGCTTTCGCGCAGGGCCAACCCGGCCTGCGCCCTCTCCTGCTGAGCCGGTGTGAAATCGTGGGTGCAGGGGAAATAGTACGACATGATGTTGCTGATGGACGGCGTGTAAAGGGCACCATTTGCATCCCTGACGGTGCCATTGTAGACCGGGCAACCATTTACGGCCGTTGTCGACGCGCCCTGCAACCCAAACGGGTCGGCGGGCGTGTCACAGAGTTCGTCGCCGGTTGTCAGGCAATTGGCACCGACCTGCCGCGTCACCAATTCGGTTGTGCCCGGATTGGTGTTGCCCTGGGTATGGAACATGCCGAAGTTGTGGCCCAACTCGTGGGGTAGTAGCCGGTTGGCTAAGTCCGCTTCGTCGTCTTCATTCAATATAAATGAGCGGGTTGAGTTAGGTTGGTCGGCCGGAAAGTACGCGTACCCGCCCAGACCGGGTTTGCTGAACTGGTTCACGTAGTATTGGTTCATGGCGTTGGGGGCGTCGCGCCCGTTGGCCACTGTCTCGTCGAACGCAACGAAACCATTGTACTGCGCATCGTTGTCGATGTAGTCGGGTGTGGTGCCACAGAAATAGAACTGAATACCGGAGCCGTTGGTGAGGTAGTAGCTATTGGTAATGGCCATGACGTTGTTCATTTTGGTCAGCGTCATGCCGCCCGTTCCGTTGCTGCGCCGAAAGACGTGCGGGCGGATGGGAACGTACGTAACCGTGGTCGCTGGCCCGTTGGTGGCCAATTTTGAGCGCAGAGCCAGCATTGCCTGGTCACTAATTTCCCGGCGTTGGGCGTCGGTAAGGTCGGGGGTTGCGCAAACGGCCGTTTTACCGCGGGTTTGCTGAGCGGGTGCGAGGGCAGGAATCAATGAGAGTGCTACTCCCCAGAGCACCATCCATATGGTACGGTTCATGACATACAGTGACTAACAGGTACGGTAAATAGTGGTCCGGGCCGAATCTGCTGATCCGGTTTGTCCACGAGCGTGTAATTCCAGGTACTATCGTTTTCCAGAACAAATATGGGGTCGTCGTATATCGGCTGTGCAGTTAAGTGGCAGTTTTGACAGGTACCCGTAAATCTTTCCTGATATTCCCGCACGTTTGGTGCCATTTTTTAACGGCGTGTCCTAAATAAATTAACTGACGGGGCTTGGGGTGGCTTTGCAAAAAAAAAGATGACCCGCAGCCCAAACAGTAACGTCCGGTCTGCGGGCCATTCCTGTGTTCGGAACGAACATGGCGGCTGATGTTCAACGAGCGAGCTATGCCAATGCGTCGAACAAAATTTCGGCGGGGTGCTGCGCCTTGCGGCTCGTTCCGTCTTTGATCTGATGGCGGCAGGATGTGCCCGGCGCGGCAATAATCACGTCGTCGGGTTGCTGGCGAATGGCGGGGAACAGCACCA
>JAYTAC010000260.1:0-4351 GCA_043737755.1 Spirosoma sp. | reverse complement strand
TCAGCCGCTTTTCACAAGATATTCTTTAAAGTTTTCTTTAAAATTAGTCTGTTTGCAAGAAAGGATAACCGAAGTGTCTGGAACTCACGTGGGTTTCTTTAATAGTACGGGCAGAAACCCACCGAAGTAAGTTCAAAGCCGACCCAGCCTTGTCGTTCGTACCCGATGCCCGTGCTCCACCAAAAGGTTGTTGGCCTACCACAGCACCCGTTGGTTTATCGTTGATGTAGAAATTTCCGGCCGCATTCTGTAGGATGCGAGCAGCTTGTTCAATGACATACCGGTCTCTGGCAAATATTGATCCTGTTAACGCATACGGTGATGTACTGTCGACAACCTTGAGTATGGTCTCGAATTCAGATGGTTCGTACACATAAATAGACAACACCGGCCCGAAAATTTCTTCGCACATGGTTCGGTACATCGGATCGTTGACCCGCAGTACGGTCGGCTCAACGAAGTAGCCCGTTGTGCCATCGTAGTTGCCACCGGCTACAATGGTCACTTGATCGCTCTGTTTAGCTTCATCGACGTAGGCGGTGATTTTGGCGAAGGCGCGTTCGTCAATAACAGCGTTGATGAAATTAGTGAAGTCTTCAACAGCACCCATTTTCATCTCGCTCAGAAACTGCTTCATCCGGGCTTCCACAACGGGCCATAACGTTGACGGGACGTAGGCGCGGGATGCTGCCGAACACTTTTGCCCTTGATACTCAAATGCTCCCCGAACCAGCCCAGTGGCTACTTCATCGGCATTGGCTGATTCGTGAACCATCACAAAATCTTTGCCGCCCGTTTCGCCCACGATGCGGGGATAGGTTTTATAGTTATGAATGTTTACCCCAATCTCGCGCCAGATTGCCTGAAAAACTTTCGTGCTGCCCGTGAAGTGAATTCCGGCAAAGTCAGGATGTTTAAAAATGACCTCGCCTGCGACCGGGCCATCAACGTAAATTAAATTAATGACGCCATCCGGTAAACCGGCCTCGTTCAGGACATCCATGATAATTTTGGCTGAAAGCACTTGTGCGTAAGCGGGTTTCCAGACCACGGTGTTACCCATGAGCGCGGCCGATGTAGGTAAATTTCCTGCGATGGCGGTAAAGTTGAATGGCGTTAATGCAAAGATGAACCCCTCAAGCGGTCGGTATTCGAGTCGGTTCCAGACGCCGGGCGATGAGTCAGGCTGCTGCCGGTATATATCTGTAGCGAACTGGACGTTGAACCGCAGAAAGTCGATCAACTCACAGGCAGAATCGATTTCAGCCTGGTACGCGTTTTTCGACTGGCCGAGCATGGTAGCTGCGTTGATGCGGGCGCGGTACGGTCCGGCTATCAGATCAGCCGCCTTCAGAAACACGCTGGCTCGATGTTCCCACGGTAAATTGGCCCAAGTTTCCTTAGCCGACAGTGCGGCCTCAATCGCCTGTTCGACGTGAACGGCGTCACCTTCGTGGAAGTGCCCCAGCGTATGCTGGTGGTCGTGAGGAGGGAATATCCGAATTTTACGCTGTGTGCGCACTTCCTGACCACCAATATACATGGGAACGTCAGTTTCCTGCGAGCGAAATTCGGCGATGGTTTGTTTGAGCGTTTCGCGTTCAGCGGAGCCGGGGCGGTATTCTTTCACCGGCTCATTGACCGGCGCAGGCACGTTGAAAATTCCAAAAGACATGATGAGGTGTAATATTTCTACAAATTTTTGAACTGCCTTATTTACCCACTGATTGAATCGAATCGCCCACACTGAGGGCACTACATAGCATGTTGAGCATCAACCCAGAACAGCTTCTAATATTTAAACGGCCTTCACCACGTTGGTAAACTCGCGCGACTTGAGCGATGCTCCACCGATCAGACCGCCATCGACATCGGGTTGGGCGAAGAGTTCGGCTGCGTTTTTTTCGTTGGCACTACCGCCGTACAGGATGCTGGTGTTCTGCGCCACCGCGTCGCCGTATTGACCGGCGATGTGTCGGCGAATCTCGAAGTGCATGTCCTGCGCCTGCGCCGACGACGCCGTGAGACCAGTGCCAATGGCCCAGATGGGTTCGTAGGCAATGACAACGTTGGCAAACGACTCGGCTGACAGGTGAAATAAGCTTTCAGTAAGCTGATTTTTTACGAAGGCATCATAATCGCCACTCTCCCTCAACTCGCGCGACTCGCCACAGCAGACAATTGGCGTCAGTCCGTTTTCGAGCGCACTGTTTACCTTATCAGCTGCCTGCGCATTGGTCTCGCCGAAGTACTGCCGCCGTTCACTGTGGCCCAGAATTACGTACTCGACCCCGATGGACCGCAGCATCGGGGCCGAAACCTCACCCGTGTACGCCCCCGACGCTTTCTCATGGCAGTTTTGCGCCCCCAGTGCGATGTTGCCGCCCTGCGTCACGTATTGTCGGAAAGTGGTCAGATAGAGCGCGGGCGGGCAAAGCACAACTGCGACGTCCGACGTAACTTCGTCTTTAATCATATTCACAACCTCCGACAGCAACGCTTTTGCTTCATCGGCTGTCTTATTCATTTTCCAGTTACCGGCAACGATTTTCTTGCGCATAATAAGTCGGTAATGTAGTCAAAATCAGTTCGTATGAGTTCTAATGGCACAGTAAACATTCCCGATTGCAGGCGAAATTAGCCCTTTTCACCGGAACCGCCGATTTTCGCCCTTGTCAACTGGTCGGATACCAGATATAATTCGGCAAAGTCGTCTGTAGAACCAGCAAACCTACGCTGTACACATTAGGTTATTTCAATAGAAAATACGTAGTTTCATAGTTATAAACGGCTTACATGAAAACGCTGGTTCTAATCGTCGGGTTGCTATGCACCGGTTTGGCCGCACGGGGTGATGACCACCACCGTATACCCGACAAGGACAGGTACGGGTTTTTTATTGCCGGGAACCGTTCCTGGACCCGCATTCCGTTTCAATTGCACTCCAACCTGATTATCGTGCCGGTGCGGATCAACGAATCCGACACGCTCCAATTCATTCTGGATACAGGTGTCAGCAACACGATCATCACCGACCCGTCTGCCTTTCGTAAGCAACCCCTCCGGCTCACCCGCAAAATCAAGCTCACGGGCGCAGGCGAAGGCGGCAACCTGACCGCTTCCGTTGCCATCGACAATCGGCTGAGCATGGGTGGTTTGAAGGCATCGCACCACAACATCGTCATCCTGGACGAAGACATCTTGAAGCTGTCGGAGTACGTCGGTACGCCTGTTCACGGCATTTTTGGCTACGACATATTTGCCAGCTTTGTGGTAAACGTCGATTTCCAGCGCCGGGAAATCACGCTCATGGACCCAAAAAAGTACCGGTATAAAAAACGTAAAGGCGACCGCTACCCCATCACTATTCAGGATACCAAAGCGTATACCGATGCCCTGTCGGTGTTTGACGGCGAAAAATCGCTGCCGCTGCGAGTTGTCCTCGACACGGGCGCGGGTCATGCCCTGCTGCTCGACCGGTCGCGGAGCACGGCCGCCATGCCGTTGCCCGTAAAAAGCATCCGGGCTCAGTTGGGCCGGGGCCTGAACGGCGTCATCAACGGCAGCATGGGGCGTATCGAGAAGGTTCGCTTCGGGCGTTATCAGTTGGACAACATCTTAGCGTCGTTCCCCGACAGTATTTCGTTCGGCATGAAATTAGTGGATATGCCCGAACGGCAGGGCAACGTGGGTTGCGAGTTGCTGCGCCGGTTCAACGTTACCTTCAACTACCCCGACCGCTACATTGTCATGAAACCCATCAGACGGCTGATGCGGGAGGGATTTGAACACGACATGAGCGGCATGGAACTGCGGGCGAAGGGCGAAAAATTCCGCAACTACTACGTCGACAAGGTTCTTGACGGGTCACCAGCTGGTTTGGCGGGTTTGCAGGAGGGCGACGAACTGCTGATTATCAACAATAGCCCGGTCAATGAACTGTCTATCAGTGATATATACAAAGTTTTGCAAAAGGGCGAGGGCCGGGAGGTGTCCGTGCTGGTTCGGCGGAGCGGCCGGGTTATCATCGCCAGCTTTGCCCTGAAGCGGCTGATTTGAGCGGCCTGACGGTAATTACTCCATCCGATCCAGCTTGAACCGGAATGTCGTTCCCTTTTCGAGTTTGCTCATCACGGTAATCTTGGCTTTGTGCGCGTTCAGAATGTGCTTTACAATGGCTAATCCCAGTCCCGTACCACCCCGGTCTTTGGAGCGGCTCTTCTCGACCCGGTAGAACCGCTCAAAAATCCGGCTTAGGTGTTCAGGCGGAATGCCGGGGCCGTCGTCCCGAACCGACACCATCACCTGCTTCTTGTCGTCTTCGAGCGTTACCAGCACCCGGCCGTCTTCA
>JAYTAC010000259.1:0-4354 GCA_043737755.1 Spirosoma sp. | reverse complement strand
TGCGCAGTACCGTCCGGCGTTCGGCCAAGCCGTGGCGAACCTGCCGAAGCTGCGCCAAGTCCAGTTTTTTGATGGCTTGCTCTAAGTAGCGAACCCCGCCATGAATGAGTTTAGTGGAGCGCGAAGAGGTCTCCCCCGAAATATCACCCCGGTCGATGAGGGCGACCCGATACCCGCGCAGGGCCGCATCCAATGCCGCTCCGGCCCCGCTGGCCCCGGCTCCAATGATGCAAATGTCAACCGTTCCGTCCCGCAGCCGCCCTAAATTCTGTTCCCGATTCATGGCATTAAAGGTACGAAAATTGGCTGAGCGGGCGGGTAACCGGCTTCGCTAAGGCGGTAATTAACAATTAGATAACGGTCAGTCGGCCTGACTTGTATTACCCTGAAAAACTCCGGCTGCGCCCGCCGAAGAAGCCGCTGCGCCCACCCGAGGGCCGGACCGTGCGCGTGACGCGGGAGCCACGAACGGTTTCGCCAAGCTGCGACGAACGCTGGTATGTCCCCTGATTGGCGTAGGCCCCCGAACCGTACCGCTGCCGGTCGTTGGCGTACTGACCGCCGAAACTGCCCCGACCCATCATGTAGCCCAGACTGCCCCAGAGCAACACGTTGGCTAAGCCATTGTGATGCGTAGCTCCGTACCCGCCCGGATTGTTGTTGTAATTACGGGTCGATTCGTCGTTATCAACGAGTTTTTTGGCGGCCGCAACGCTCAGCGTGTCGCGGTGGCCGTCGACGTAGCTGACAATGGCCCCGGCCTGTCCCGGCTGGGCGGGCACTTCGTCGGTGATTTTGAAGTTGCCGGGAGCCGTTTCGGTGATGTACGTCCGAACGCCCTTGCCAAAGCTGGTTTCGGTGCGTTCGGTCTGCTGCGATTCTTCCGCGCGGTTGTTGCTGCCGCAGCTTTGCAGCGTGACGGTGCCGGATAGCAGGGCCATACTGAGCGTGGTGCTGATCGTAATATCTTTGACGCGCCGAAGAACGGCATGGTTGCGAAGCGGTGTCATGTCTAAAACAGGTGATGTTCAGCTACTAAACTAACAAAACGCCCGCCCGGTTGCAACCCGAATCGGATAAGCCGCCGGTGGGGTCAGCGAGCGGTCGTACGGGCGGACGGTGCTGGTGAGAAACTACGCGGGTTCGTCTGCTTTGTCCGCCATCAGCCGCAGGTACACGCCGTTGGTCCAGCCGAAGCCGTCCTGGTTTTCGTACTCGCCCCCGCCGGTAGTCAGGGCAGCATCGACAACGTCGTATTTTTCCATCATCTTGCCCGTCGCCTTGAACACCTTGTCGTTGAGGGCTAACCAGCGGTCACGGCCGTCGCGGGCGGTTTCGGTGAAGCCGTAGTTCATCAGACCCCGGTACACGATCCATTGCAGGGGTGCCCAACCGTTGGGCCAGTCCCACTGTTCGCCCGTGTCGTTGAGGGTCGTTACCCAGCCGCCCGCCTGCAAAAAATCGGCCCTGAGCCGGTCGTGAACGCGCTTGGCCTGATGGGGCGTGGCCAGATTGAAAAACAGCGGAAACACGCCCGCCAGCGTCAGGACGGGGGTTTGCTGGTCCGTGATGGCGTCGAGGTCGTGGAAGAAACCGGTTGCTTCGTTCCAAAGCCTTGCCTGAATAAGTTGTCCCCGAATGGTGGCCAGCATACCAAACCAGTTGGCTTCGTCGGCCAGACCCGCCCGCAAACTGACATCCCGCAGGGTAGTTTCTAGGTGATGGAGCAGGCAGTTCAGATCGACGGGTATGATGTCGGCGGTGTGGATGGTCGCCATTGTTCTCTGATCGGCAAACCAGCGGCTGCTGAAGTCCCAGCCTGACTCACAAGCTGCCCGGATGTGGGTATACAGCGTTTCGGGCACGATTCCCAGTTGGTCGGTTTGCTCGGTCAGTTCAATTTCCTGCCGATACGCTTCGGGGCGGGGCGCGGGCGTGTCGTCCCAATAGCGGTTGAGCAGGCCCCCGGCTGGATGGCCACCCGAAGGCAGATGAACCATGCGCCGGGCGAATTGCCGCTCGGGCGATAACTCCCCGGAATCTTTATGCCAGAATTTAAACTCGCGCTGCAACTGCGGCAAGTAGTGCGTCAGGACATCCGGCCCATCGATTTCGGCCAGTAACTGCACCATCAGCGCAAAGAACGGCGGCTGCGAACGGCTCAGAAAGTACGTTCGGTTACCGTTGGGAATAAAGCCAAACCGGTCGATGAGGTGGGCAAAATTGTCGAGCATCCCCCGAATCAGATTGATCCGGCCGGATTCCCGAAGCCCCAGCATTGTGAAATAACTGTCCCAATAAAAAATCTCCCGAAACCGCCCGCCCGGTACGACGTAAGGATGCGGCAGCGGCACCCGCGAATCATGTAACACGGCTACGTCGGCGGGGCGCGTGAGCCGGTCCCAGAGCCGCTCAATGTGCTCGGCCGTGCTCAGGGTTGTATCACTGACGTAGTTCAACAGTATGGTATCGGGCAGGGTGAAGTGCTTGTGTACGAACGAGTTCAGGTCAAAGCCCGGCGCATCTTTCTGCGCTTCGTACAGGGCCAGCAGGTCGGTGGGGGGGAGTTTGGGAATGCAATCCACGAACGTTTTGGAGTCGGGGAAAATACCGCTTAGCTGCACGTCGTCGAAGAGGTCGCCGAGGAGTTGGTCGGGCGTAAGCAGAGAATGGTCAGGCATCAGTCGCACATTTATTCGGGGTGCAAATGACGATAAATGACCCCGAATGACAACGTCCGTCGGATATATGACCTCTGTTTCCGTAAGTTTACCCATCCAAAACCCACTACGGCATGGCCCACTGGCGCATCAAACTTTCGTTGCTGCTCAATTATTTCGTTTTCGCCATCCTGCTCAACAGCGTCGGTACCGTGATTTTGCAGGTGCAGAATAACTACGGCGTTTCCGAATCGTCGGCGAGTGTGCTGGAAGCTTTCAAAGACCTCACCATTGCGGCCGTGTCGTTTCTGGTGGCGTCCTATATCACCCGTATCGGCTACAAACGGGCCATGCTGGTGGCGTTGGGCGTGGTGGCGGTGGCGTGTCTGCTGATGCCGCAGGTTCCGGCTTTTTGGGCCACCAAACTGCTTTTTGCGGCTACGGGTGCCAGTTTCGCTCTCATCAAAGTATCGGTCTTTGCCACTATCGGGCTGATTACAAACGACCGAAACGAACACGCCAGTTTCATGAATTTCCTGGAATCGTTCTTCATGATCGGTGTTCTGAGCGGTTATTTTCTGTTCAGCGCGTTCGTAGACGACACCAACCCGCAGTCCACCGCCTGGCTGACGGTTTATTACGTACTGGCCGGGATTGCATTAGCCGCTTTTCTGCTGTTGCTGAGCACACCCGTCGATGAGTCAGGAGTGGCCCACGAAGCGGCCAAGTCGGTGGCCGACGACATGGGTGATATGCTCCGGCTGGCTATCACGCCCGTGGTGCTGGTGTTCGTGCTGACCGCGTTTACCTACGTGCTGATGGAGCAGGGCATCATGAGCTGGCTACCGACGTTCAACAGCAAAATTCTGAATCTGCCCACCTCGCTCAGTATTCAGATGGCGAGTATTTTGGCGGCTTCCACGGCACTGGGGCGGTTTCTGGCGGGATTGCTGCTGCGCCGGATTTCGTGGTACTGGCTGCTGATAAGTTGCTTGGTTATCTCAGCCGCATTGGTGGTGGTAGCCCTGCCGCTGGCTGATTCGGTCGGCGACCGGGCGGTGATGGGCTGGGGTGATGCGCCGGTAGCCGCGTTCATTTTTCCGATGATCGGCTTGTTCATCGCGCCGATTTACCCGGCCATCAACTCGGCTATTCTGAGCAGTTTACCCCTGCGGCAGCACGGTCCGATGGCGGGTCTGATCGTGATCTTTTCGGCCCTCGGCGGCACAACGGGGTCCATCATCACGGGCAGCGTATTTCAGGCCTACGGTGGGCAAACGGCTTTCTATTTTTCGCTCGTGCCCATTACGCTGCTGCTGGTGCTTATTACGATCTTCAGCCGAATGCAGAAGCCAAAAAGCGAAACTGTGAGCGCCTGAAAATCGAACGGCCTGCAAACGTCTGGACTGTCTATCCACCGTCGGCACTTCCCGGCCCGGTCAACGATACGCCCGTTGCCACGGGAACGCCGAAATCAGGAGTGCCGTTGGGAAGCCAGCAAACGAGTTGCATACGCGGGGTACGTTTTTCTTCGCAGCCTAAGCCCGGTTCAGGATTGGCGTGGTAGAGCAACCAGTTTTCGCCGTTAGGCGACTGAAAAAAGCAATTGTGACCGGGCGCATAAACGCCGTTTTCGGGGGAGGTTTGAAACACCGGCTGGTCGGTCTTGACCCAGCTTTCCGGTTTCATCGGGT